>DAOWIP010000098.1 GCA_030640865.1 Sedimentisphaerales bacterium
GCGGGGGTGGCGGGACTTCTGAATTTGCTGTGTATTCTGGATGTTCTGGATCGGAAGCCCATATCTCTGCCGAGGCAAAACGGTGTTGTCGAGAAAGGATAAAGTATCTTGTGGAACTCGTGTTATATCCTGGCGGAATTGTTCGGTCAGCCGCTGTATGTGCCCACCAATGCCTTGTCGCTCTTATGGGCTTTGCCGATTTGTCTGAGTATCGCGGTGGTTTATAAAGCGATCAAGCTGGAAACTATGCGGCCGTGGATATTTGTGCGGGAGGTACTGCTGCTGTTTGTTACTATAATCGGTTTTTTAAGTGTGGTGGCTGCGGGACTGCTGGGGATATCGTGTTTGGCAGGCCAGTTCTGACATAAATAGCGTAGCGTTTTTGGGCGACCACACAGGGTCGCCCCTACTTTGCATAAACTGCGCGTAAAGCATGCCACCCGTTGAGCCATCCACCTCGAAGACTCGGTGGCTGCCACCCAGTCGAAGGCGGTTAATTTAACCTACAGTTTTTCTCCTTTGAGCGTGGCGGTAAGCAGTAGTCGCATTTTGAGGTATCGGTCGGCGTGAGGGTCAGGCCTGGGCGGCAGATGCTGGTGGTAATTCAATGAGATGTGTTCGCGAACCTGCTCGATACGCTTACGCGTCAGAGGATGGCTTTGGAATAACTCGAAAAATGAACTTTCTTTTCCCTTTTCCTTTCCCTTTCCCTGTTTCAGTAGTATCTCCATCAACTCGATCATCCCACAGGGGTTATAGCCGGCCCGGCTCATGTATCTGATTCCCAATTCGTCGGCCTGGTATTCGTCTTTACGGCTGTAACGCAGGTTCAGAAACTTTGTGCTGTATTCGGTTGCGGTTTGGGCCGCGGAGGCATATTCGCCTTCCAGCGCGTATTGAGCAAGCTTCAACAGAATTTTAGCTCCCCATTGCCTCTGCATGGCGTGCACGTTATGCAGGGCGCACACATGGCCGATCTCATGGCCCAGCACCGCCGCCAACTGACGTTCGTTTTCCATCTTTTTCATCAACCCGGCGGTAATATATACCTTTCCACCCGGCAGGGCGAAGGCATTGGGCACATCGGACGCCAATAGTGTAAATTCGTAAGGCATCTTCCGGTCTGCCGCCTTGGCTACTTTTCCACCGACACTGCGAACGTATTCCTGCAGTTGGGTGTTGGATACTTTACCGTCGAAGTGCTTTTCCAGGCCGCCCGCCGCCTGCCGGCCAATTGCGATCTCCTGTTTTTCACTGATGACGACAAGCTGCTTCTGACCTGTCGCCGGATTGACCCGACAGCCGGGCGCGAAAAACAGTAATACCAGCATCGCTATAATATGTCGGTTCTGAAAACGTCTCATTATATCTGTGTTTTTAGTTTTTGGTGAGTTTCTTAATAAATTCAACTTCTTTTGTGCTATAGGGTGTGCCGTCCGGCCTGAAAATATCGTGGAACCAGAGTTTGGGTTCGGCAGTGTACTTTTTAGTCCATGAGTTCCAGGGATATTGTGTCTGTGTCTTACCTGCGACCAATCCCCAATTAATCGCGCCGACATGACGTTCTTTAAAAATCGGCAGAATGTCCTCAAAGGTACAACCGTGCGTACGGGCCATATATTCCGTGCAAATTATCGGCCGATTGTACTGTTCGAGCGCAGAGATTTTTCGGGTTGTCTGATGCGAGTTGTCGTAGCTGTGGAAAGTGATAACGTCGGAATTATCAAGTATAAATTGATTCAGCGGGCTGAGTTTGCCGCCTTTTTGCCACTGACCGTTGTAAAGACCAGCCGTTATCGGCTGGCGCGGATCAACTTCCCTGGCCCATCCAAACGCCTTTCTTAAAAGAGCCAGCGAAAGATACGTCTTGTTGACAGGCTCATAGCTGCCGTAACGATTTCCGTTTCTACTACCCGGTTCGTTATACATATCCCACACAAATACTCGATTGTCATTTCGGAAATGATTAATAATTCCCTTTACATAATCTTTGAGTTGATCATGTTTAGCTGTATCCTTGAGAAGCTCGATATGCGGTGATTGCACCCAGCCGGAATTGTGAACGTGCGGTTTAGGCTCAGGCTGTCGGCCGAGCCGTGGATGCGGATTCCAGCAACTGTCGAAAAACACAAACATAACCTTGATGTGGTGTTTGTCGGTAATAGCGAGGAACCGGTCGATGCGTTTTTTAAGACCTGCGCTGTCCTGCCGCCAGAGCAAATCATGCAGATAGACACGAATGATATTAAAGCCGATATCTGATGCCCAGCCAAGTTCCCGATCTATCGTGTCGGGATCGAATATTTCCGCCTGCCACATCTCAAGCTGGTTTATGGCACTGGACGGAATGAAATCGCAACCGACCAGCCAGGGTTGCCTGTTACACCAGTTGTGTATTTTTTCCTGTGACCATCGTTTCGAGAGAACCTTGTTATCTTGCCGGCCTTCACTTGCTGAACAGAGTGCCGGACTAAACCATCCAAATAGCAACAAGAACGATAAAACTGTTTTCACTTTTAATCTCCTGACCAGGCATTTTTGGATGGGCTACAGCCCATGTGACTTTCTACTCTTGGTCATTGGGATTTCGTTATCGTCGGGTGGCAGCGTCTGCCAAGCAGGACAGGCAATGACGAATACCAGTGAACGGTATCCTTTAACAAACATTGGTGGTTATAACAGTCTGCTTAACTGTTCTCTCAGGTCAACTAGTTTCGTCTCAACCACGTTCCACACCGTTGCCGGATCAAGACTATCATAGCCATGCACAAGAACGTTGCGAAAACCGATAATATTACGATGTTCATGTATCAACTCAGCGGTCTCTGGCGCAATACTATCCAACTGCATCATTGCTTCGCCGATAATTTGCAGTTCTCTTTCCAGCGCCGAGCGAAACGCGCGATCATTCATATAGTCCTCAACACTTTTACCTTTGGTGAACTCCAATAGAAATTCACAGCAATTCAACATATCATAGATATATTTTTGAGGGTCACGTAGCGACATAGAGCGGCCTCCTTGTCTCATTTACACGACGAATAAAATACGGATTCCTCAAACCTCCAGGCTCGACGAGATCGATCTCCATACCGAACAGACGCACCAGTTCCTTACGAAACTCAAAGTAATTATCAAACCGTCGCTCATTAACAGAACTGTCAAACTCAACCAGAAAATCAATATCACTTTTTGCCCGATCAAACTCATCGGTTACAACTGAGCCGAACACATCGAGCCGAAACACATGATACAGACGGCACAACTCGGTCAGTTCCTGTCGTTTTTCTTCAATTATCGACACCATTTTATAATCTCTTTTTATAGTTGCCCGACCGGTGGCAGCGTCTGATGTACATCATCAGGCGATGGTATTAGTCTCGTAGCGGTTTTCTTAATCTGTGCAATCCGCATAAACATGTCCCTGCGTAGGCAGGAATCCGTGGTTACCTCTTCTCTTCTATTTTCTTTGATTCGACGTTCACCTTCATCATTGGTCCCTCTTTTTTTTTCTCTCCCCTCTTTCTCACAACTCACAACCCTTTCGACTATCCGTGCCTATCCGTTGTATCCGTACTATCCGTGTTCTATTCTTCTTTATTCGATGTTCAACTCTTAAATCATCAAATCTGCCCTGTGAACACTTTTACAATGTCGTTAAAGGTTACGTAGAGGAAGAAACTGCCGATCATGATAAGGCCGGCGTAAGTAACAATCTCCTGAATTTTTACGGAGACGGGCGAGCCTTTGATCTTTTCGATCAGCAGCATAACAATATATCCGCCGTCGAGGATCGGCAGCGGCAGAAAGTTAAAGACCGCTATACAGATATTGATCACAGCGAGGAAATATATGAAGTCGATAACGGATTTCTGGCTGGCGACGGTATAGCTCATTTTCAGGATACCGACCGGGCCGCTGGCTGCCTTGGCCGAGACGGAACCTTTGAACATCCCACCCAAAAACAAATATGTCTGAGCGATAAATGTATATGTCCGGTTCATGCCCAGTTGCAGGTTCTCCAGCAGGGTATCGCCTTTGTACAGCCTTTTTAGTTGTTTTAGGGGCAGCATGCCGTATTTACCCACAGCCCGGTAGTCAAATCCCAGTTGGCTGAGGACAAGCGGCTCGTATATCTTTTTCTCCGCCGTAGAGGTTTTCTGGTAACTGTTCCTGGTAAGACTGATTGTTTTTTTTGCCGGCGAGCCGTTTTCCATGCGGGCAACGACCATCTCCGCCGCCTGATTTTCGGGGTTTTTACAGTAGTCCCTTATATCGCCGGCTATGGGATTGTCGAGATCGCCGAACCGCAGGATGATGTCGCCCTTTTTCACACCGATTTGTTGGGCCGCTTCGCCGGCTACATTGACAATTTTCAACGGCGGGTTCAGGGCCGCTATCTGCTCGGTGGTTCTTTCATTTTCACCTGGTATCAGTTTGTCGTAGTCGCAGAAGGTCGGCTGATAAGTAAAGTCGATCCAACCGGTGTTATCGGGGACCATAGCGGGAAGCGTTGTTTCCGGCTGATCGTCGCCGGTGGTGTAGGTTATTTCAACTTCCTGATTTTTGTGGGCGGTTAGTCCCGCGAGGATGTCCTTCCAGTCATGTACCGGTTCGCCGGCGACAGCCATAATCCTCGCGCCGCGCGGCAGCGGAAGGGCCTTGGTCTTATCAGCGAGATCACGGCAATGGGCCACGACAGGATTTTCGAGATCACCTACCAATGATACGCCGATAACCACATTTGGCTTGGCGAATATACGCGCTAACCACGAAGCAGCGGGACGGTGAGGGGTTACTTTTAGTGTTTTTTCGACGAGTTTGTCGTTTTCCCGGCGTGCTACGACCATCTCAACAATTTGTTTTTCGTGATTCCGGCAATATTCATGCATCTCCCTGAGAATGGGATTATTCAGCGAGCCAAACCGGATAATAATATCTCCCGATTTGGCGCCGGCTTTTTTAGCCGGTGAGTCCGCGGAAAACCTACTTATCTTCAATCGCGGGATCATGGTGAGTATTTGATCGCTCACTTTTTCCTCCGCGGGACGCACACGAAACGCGCCAAGGGTCATAAAAACCTTAAGAGTATTTTGCGAAGCCACCTGCCCGTCTTTGTCGGTGTGTTCGGTGGTAACGGTAACGACCTCCCGGCTCAATACACCGGGGGTGGGATATAGAACATTGTGCAACTGGTCGTATCGTGTGATCGGCCGGTCGTTGACAGCGACGACTTTATCACCGGGATAAATTCCCATATCCCTGAAGTCCGCCCGGACGTCTCCCCCTATCGCGTCGATCACCATTTCATCGGCGGGACTGATACCGAATATTCTGACGCCTGTGTTTTTTTGCCGTTCCGTTACTGGTGCGGCAGGTTCGACGTGGAAGGTTTCTACCGTGCCGTCTGGATGACGGACGGTCAGGGGGACTTTTTCTCCTTCATCGGATAAGGCAGCCGCGAGGATCAGGTTGGAAAAGTCGATTTTTTCATTGCCGTCTATGGCGATTATCTCATCACCGCCCTTTATCCCTGCCAGGGCCGCCGGCTTATCAGGTGAGACGGCGCCAACTACCGCCGGTGGAAATTGAATCCCCCTGCTGAAAACAAACAAAAAGAGGATAGTCCCACATATAAGATTCATCACAACCCCAGCCGATATGACAATCATTCGTTGCCAGATTGCCTTATTGCCGAAAGCGCGTGGGTCATCTGATGGTTTGTCCGCGGAGACATCTTCCTGGCCTAACATCTTGACAAAACCGCCCAGCGGAACGAGGCTTATTCGATATTCGGTCTTGCCTTCTTTGGCCGAGCCGGCCGGTATCACAAAACCAAGCGCGCCTTTATCGTCTTTGCCGTGGATGATTGTGGGCAACACGCTCACTTGATAACCGCCATTGATTCTTTTTATTCCGATGATGACCGGGCCGAAACCGATGGAAAAGGCCTCGACCATAATCCCGACACTCTTTGCGGCAACGAAATGGCCCAGTTCATGGACAAAAATAATCGCGCCGAAACCTAACAGTACCTTGCAAATGTCCCAGGCCCGCTGAGGGTCTCTAGCTACAAATACTGCCAGTGCTGCCATCAGGACAAGAATAATTGGCACTGTTCTTTTTGAGTTTTGCTTTTTGAGTTCTACTGATTCAGTCATTCGTGTTTTCCTGTTTTATTTGTTTGTGTACGCACCGCGTATTGGAATTCCCGCGAGCGAAAGCGTAACATTACTTACCCGCATACTAACGGGAAATTTAATCGTGAGCACTATAATACAATTATTCAATCTCGTGGGATTTTGCATGCACTATATTGAGAGACATCTATTTTACGGTAGCTGTTGGGTTGTCGCTGGTGACAGAACGGCGTACTTCGTCGCGGGCCCATTGATCCGCCTGCATTAATTGTTCCAGGTTCGGACTTTCAATCCAGCTATGGCTGTTCAGGCAAAGTCCAGTCAGTTCGGCGATTTGCGTGAAAGCGATTTGACCTTTCCGGAAGGCCTCGACCGCGGACTCATTGGCCCCGTTGAGGACGGCACCGGCGGTACCACCGCGGCTGGCTGCCTCGAAACCCAGCCGAATCGCCGGGAAACGCTGTGGGTCCGGCGGCTCAAAATTGAGCCGGCCAAGTTCGTGAAGTTTTAGCCGGCGGGTGGGGCAGTTCAGACGATTCGGATATGTCAGGGCATATTGTATCGGCAGTCGCATATCGGGCGGCGACATCTGGGCTATTACCGAACCGTCGCAAAACACTACAAGAGAATGAATTATGGATTCAGGATGGATCAATACCTCCATTTGTTCCGGGGCCAGGTCAAAAAGCCAGTGAGCTTCGATTATCTCCAGCGCCTTGTTCATCATCGTGGCCGAGTCGATGGTGATTTTCGGTCCCATATCCCAGGTAGGGTGATTCAGGGTCTCGGAGAGGCTGGCCCGGCTGATCTCGTCGTCGGTGGCGGTGCGAAACGGACCGCCGGAAGCGGTAATAATAACCTTTTCAACCTCGTTACGGCGGCCGGAGTGCATAGCCTGGAGAATGGCAGAGTGTTCGCTGTCAATCGGTAA
>DAOWIP010000090.1 GCA_030640865.1 Sedimentisphaerales bacterium
CAACAGTTTGCTCGGCGGTTTGACCCAGGAGGCCCAGCGCAAGATTTTTGACTTTGAATCGGAACTGGATCGGTTCAAAGCCCACTGTGAAGAATTAGTCGATTCTGTGGAACAATATCGCCGCGAAGCCCAGACAGATTCGCTCACCGGTTTGGCCGTTCGCCAGGTGCTCGTTAAATACCTCGAAACGAACTTCTCATATCTCCATTCGGGTCAGGCGTCATTGACAACTTTATTTATCGACATCGACAACTTCAGATTAGTAAACGACAAATACGGCCATGCTGGCGGAGATCGTCTGCTACTGGATTTTGCCAGGATGTTGCGGAAGATTTTCGGCGACATAGGTTGTGTGGCACGCTATGGCGGAGATGAATTCGTAGTGGCGCTGATGGGGCTGCAGTTGGAACAGGCTGTTAAACTCGCGGAGGCTTTGCTCGAGAGAACTCGCAATTTTTCCGTCCCGACCGACCCGGACGTTCCTACGGACGGTTATCCATTTTCCTGCAGTATCGGGATGATCTATTATGAGGCGGGAGCGTCACCGGCCGGCCCCGATGAAATTATCGAGATAGTCGACCGACAGATGTACGATGTAAAAAAAGGTGATAAGAACAGCATGTCATACAAGGTGATCGCAGGCGAAAAATAATATATACTCATTCCGCGTGAAAACACCATTGTTGTACATTTCGTAAGTTCATTAGCCCCTGCTGTCAAGCGGTGGTCTTATCAGCCCCCGATGTAAAATCGGGGGATTTTTCTGTAGGGTGAGCCTGAGCGCCACGTGGTTTTCTGTATTTCTCTCTACCCTCTACCCTCCACTTTCTATCCCGTTGACTGGGTGGTACTTTTTTGCTTTCGGCAAACTTGTTTGCCGAAAGCAAAAAGGTGGTTGGCTTACAAGTCACGCAGGGACGATTGAAAATAGGCAAACGTTCACATCTCTACACTGTCCCGCCGAAGGCGGTTGTTCCTGGCAAGTATTATTGTTTTTTTCTTGCCAGAACAGGCTCTGTCAGTATACCGGCTGGCTATGTAGATGGGCGATTCCACGGCCGAAGGGGCCGTTTTTTTGTATGGATTTTTGGGACGCCCGGCGGAGTGAGAGGTCAAAACCGAGCCTTCATCACCGTATAAACTGACATATATATCGGAATAATAAGGAGTTATGAGTATGGCTATAAAGATTGGAATTAACGGCTTTGGCAGAATTGGCCGAACGGTTACGCGTATTTTGGCCCAGCGCAGCGAAGAATTTGAGCTTGTGGCAATCAACGATCTGTGCCCGGTTGCGACCAATGCCCATTTGTTGAAATATGATACGGTTATGGGCAACTTCCCCGGCACGGTAGAGGTTCAGGGCGACGACTTGGTCATCAACGGCAAGACCGTGAAGGTTCTGGCGGAGAGAAGCCCGGCGAATCTGCCCTGGGGTGATTTGGGTGTGCAGATCGTTTTGGAATCGACAGGTGTTTTCCGCGAACGCGAAAGTGCCAAAGGCGGATACGGCGACCATCTCAAAGCCGGCGCCAAAAAGGTCGTACTCAGCGTACCGAGCAAGGATGAAATAGATGCCACAATCGTAATGGGTGTGAACGACGATGACCTAAAGCCGGAACATACCTGTGTTTCCAATGCCAGTTGCACAACCAACTGCCTCGGTCCGGTGGCCAAGGTGCTTAATGATACGTTCGGGATCGAGCGTGGTTTAATGACGACTATTCACGCTTATACCAATGACCAGAATGTCAACGACGTCTTCCATAGCGATCTTCGTCGTGCCCGCGCGGCGGCAGCCAATATTATTCCGACCACCACAGGCGCAGCCCGTGCCGTCGGTAAAGTGATTCCGGAGTTGGCTGGTAAATTGGACGGTTTCGCGATGCGGGTTCCTGTTATCACCGGTAGTGTCGTGGACCTGAAAGCGGAATTGAAGAAAAAGGCTACAATCGAACAGATAAACGCAGCTATGAAGGCCGCGGCCGACGGACCTATGAAGGGTATCCTGTTATATTGCGAAGACCCTATCGTCAGCAGCGACGTCATCGGCAACGACCATTCCAGCATATTCGACGCTCTCTCGACCATGACCGTGCCCAGTGGCAGTTCGAATCTGATCGGTGTGGTCAGTTGGTATGATAACGAATGGGGCTATTCCTGCCGTAGCGTCGATCTGATGAAGATGCTTGCGGATATGATATAGTGACAGTTATGTATTTCATGTAACAAACGTAAGGGCCCACGGGTAATACCTCTGGGCCCTTACTCACACTTGGATAATGTTATTTGAAAGGTGAGAAAATGGCAAAAAAGACGATCTCCGATATTGATGTAAAAGGTCAACGCGTATTTATGCGGGTTGATTTCAATGTGCCGCTGGACAAAGACTGCAATATTACCAACTACCGACGGATACAAATGGCACTGCCGAGCATAAAAAAGGCTCTCGACGGCGGAGCGCGTCTGATACTTGCCTCGCACCTGGGCCGGCCCAAAGGCGAAAGGAACGATAAGTTTTCACTGGCACCGGCGGCGAAACGGCTGGGTGAACTTTTGGGTCTGGATGTCAAACTTGCGCCTGATTGTGTCGGGCCGGAAGTTAAGGCTATGGTTGATAAGCTCAAAGACGGCGAAGTTATTGTTCTTGAGAACCTTCGTTTCCACAAAGGCGAAACAAAAAACGATTCTGAGTTCGCCGGGCAACTGGCGGACTTGGCCGACGTTTATGTCAACGACGCCTTTGGCACAGCCCATCGAGAACACGCTTCTATGTTCGGAGTGCCCTCGGCGCTCGGCACCGGCAGGCGGGTATGCGGTTTTCTGATCGAAAAAGAACTCAAATACCTCGGCGACGCCCTCGCTGAACCGCAGAAACCCTTCGTGGCGATTCTCGGCGGCGCCAAGGTCAGTGACAAAATCAGTGTTATCGAAAACCTGATCGGTAAAGTCGATCGTATCCTCATCGGTGGCGGGATGGCCTATACCTTTTTCAAGGCTCAGGGCTATGAGATTGGCCAAAGCATCTGCGAAGAAGACAAGATGGAAGTGGCATCCGGCCTGCTTGCCACGGCCCGCACTCAGGGTTGTGAGATCGTACTTCCGGTGGACAACATCATCGCCAGGGAATGCAAGGCCAACGCGGAAAATGAAGTCAATACCGGCGATATGCCGTCGGACTGGCAGGGCCTGGACATCGGGCCGGAAACCAGGAAACTCTTTGCCGACAAAATCGCCGATGCCAAAACAATCGTATGGAACGGGCCGATGGGAGTCTTCGAGATGGAACCTTTCGATGTCGGCACCAAGGCCGTAGCCGAGGCCATCGCCGAGGCTACCGACAACGGGGCCGTCAGTATCATCGGGGGCGGCGACAGTGCCGCGGCAGTCGCTCAACTGGGACTCGAAGACTGTATGAGCCATATTTCCACCGGCGGCGGCGCGAGCCTCGAATTCCTCGAAGGCAAAAAATTCACCTGCCTCGAAATCCTCGACGACAGGGAATAGCCCGCAAGGCAGCTTATCATAAATAACTGTCGAATGAAGAAGTTTGCCTTGATCATTTCGATAGAAACCGATACAATTAAGATAAGGTTTGGTATGGAAAAACACTTTTTAGACAATTTCGTCAATGAATCAGGGGAAGGTGCAAAGAGTGGGTTCAGCCCCGATCTTTGGTATAATCCCCACGGTGATTGTATTACATATCAAACCGTGAACGAAGCTGTCGTTGCTGATCGCATCGATGAGATTTTAACTATATACCGTTCAGCTGTTGATAATCGTCCTATAGGATTCCAGATTAAGGGTATTATGGCTTTGGTACAAAAATTCGGTTGGGACGGCTTGGAAGTAAGTACCGAAGTACACAAGGAGCGAATAAAGCAGGTTTCTGTCAAAGCGTTATTGTTGGCAGCTTATGAAAACGGGCCAATGACTCTGGGCAGGAGACAGGCGTATGCTTCTGTCATGCCTCCGATAGAAAATGACGCAGTTGCGGTTGCAGTATGATAATGCTTTTGAATACAGCTTTTTCCATAGTGTATTTTATCGTAGCTTGATTTATAAAACAACGAAGGGGGAGACAGTTTGCGAAAATTACCATCTACCGGCACTATCGAGATCGCTCCGTCTATTTTAAGCGCCGATTTTTCCCGGCTTGGTGAGCACATCGCTCAGATTGAGCGGCATGTGAAGATACTGCACCTTGATATAATGGACGGCCATTTTGTACCGAACCTTACTATCGGGCCGGTCGTTGTCAAAAGGATTCGTCCCCATAGTCAACTGTTTTTCGATGTTCATTTGATGATTGATGATGCGCCGAAATATGCGCCGGAATTCGTCAAGGCTGGTGCGGACGGCATTACCTTCCATCTGGAGGCGGTTTCCGACCCGCGTAAGATGATTAAACAGTTGCGCGATCTTGGCGCATCGGTGGGCATTTCCATCAAACCGGGCACACCAGTCAGCGAACTTGAACCGGTTGTCGCTGATGTGGACATGGTTCTTTTGATGACTGTTGAGCCGGGCTTCGGTGGACAATCATTTTTGCCGGAGAGCCTGCGGCGGGCCGAAGAACTCAGAAAAATGCTCCGAGACGATCAGCGCCTCGAAGTTGACGGCGGCATCTACCCTTCTACCACGCCGGCCATCGTCCGGGCAGGGGCCGACACACTCGTCGCCGGCAACGCCATTTTCGGCCGGGAATCCCCCGCCGATGCGGTTAAGGCAATTTACGAATCAGCAACAGCGAATACATAACAGTCAGTTTATTTTTCAAGTCCAGCCTTTGCTTTTTTGAGTCCATCTCTGGCCTGTTCATTATTTGGTTCGACTTTCAGCCACATCTGGTAATATTTTACAGACTTGTCATATTGCTTCAGTTTCATAAAGGTTTGGGCTAAGCCATCCAGGGCAGCGGTTCCGGTTGGAAGGGCCTTGACGGCCTTTTCCCAATGACTGATCGCCTCATCGGTTTTGCCTTGTCCTTTAGCGATCCAGCCGAGTCCATTCAGGGCCGCGGCGTGTTCGGGTTCGATCTCCAGGCATTTCTCAAACGCTTCTTTGGCGTTTAATGGCATGTCTTGATTAATCTGCGACCAGCCCAGGCCGTTCCAGGCATTTGAGTTGGTGGGGTCTTTATCAACCGCCTTTTGAAACATCTCCTCCGCCCGGGACATTTTTCTATCCCCCAACAGTTTCCAGGCCTTGCTGCTAAGCAATTCCGCAGATTTCCTTTCAGCATCGGTAACCTTCTTTACCCTTTCAGTACGCCCCGGAGACTCGTTGACATTATAAAGTATCCGGAGTTTTTCAGGCGTCGCTTCTGTGCTGTTGATGAACACCAGCCTGTCGTTTCTTCGGAGCATTGTTACAACATCTTTGAGTCCGAGGCCGCCGTCCACACATATTAGGCCCACCAGTTCGCCACCTTCAATGGTAGTACGGAAATGATGGGTCCTTACACCCTTCGGATGATTTTTGTTGAAGGCATCGAGAAGCTCTTTCGGTGTGCGGGGGTCAAATTGGGAGGCGGCCCTGAAAGCCACAATGTAGATATTAAGTTCGATCTGCAGGTCTTCTAATAGTGATTTTTTCACTGTCGCAGCCGGAACCGGCGTACGTGGATTAATTCGGCGGGCACTCGCTATATATTTTTCCGGTATGGGCGTGGGTTTGCCGTTTTTACCTGTAGTGGCAAATAAAATCACATAGCGACGGGCGGGTACGCGCTTGGGCGTTTTGAAGTTCTTATGGCTGGGACTGTTGATACCTACCCAATAAACCCTGCCCGGCTCAAGTTTTACAGGCATGGTACAGGTCTTTTTACCGCGATCGTAAAATATCTTTCCTGTACTTTTAGGATAAGTATCTCCGCCGCCGGTCCATGACCAACTGCCGTCCATCATTTCCCGATCAAACGTAACCGTAATCTTTTTCAGTGATGGTGATACATCGTTGGCGAAAGCCACAGGCTCGGTGCTGATCACACGTGGCTGACTCGGTCTGGTTCTGGGTTTTGCTCTTGTTGGTCTTGTTGGTCTTGTTCTGACTATGCCTTTTTCTCTTTTGAGCACATAATACTTAGGTTTTCTATGCAGGATGGTATAATCGCCGCTTTTCCACTCGAAGAACATATATGTTGAGCCGTTCAATTCCTTAATGATATATCGACTTGCGGTTTTATCACCGGAATGAAGTATCAAACTTTTTGTCCAGGTCCACCAGGGTTTGGCTGTTCTACCGTTGGGTTGAATAACGAGTTCCCTGAGATATAATTCGCCACCTTTCCACTGTTTAACATCCGGGTTGAAGTCTCCAATATTTCCTATGAAATCAACGCTTTTCCATACCCCGATTACGTCGGGATCATTCACAAACGAATAATCGATTTTATCCACTTTATGGCCACGGGAATCAATGTGGCTGGTGACCTCGAAATTACGCTCAGGTACTTTCCGACTTACTTGTGTTACTTGTGAGAGCATTGTCAGTGCCGCCTCGGCATTGTTTCGTACATTAAAGTCTGAATCCTTAAGTGCCTTTTCAAGGATTGGCTTGGCTTTGGATTGGCCCATCAGACCCAGGGCATAAGCCGCGCATCGGCGAGCATAGGCACTGGAATCATTCAACGTCATATTAGAAAGCGTGTCATAACTCAGGTTTATTTTGTTCGCGCCAAGCGCGATCGCGGCCATGCCGCGAGTATGTCTCTCTTTATGCGAGCAGAGTTTTTGGAGAACAGATACGGCAGGTTCGATACTTTTGAAGTTTCCTTTCCAAAGAATATAGAGTGCCGAACGCCTTATGGTTTTCTTGTCCGAGTCCAGGAATTTTGCCAATTCCTTAACTACAGCTTTATCTTCAAGCCCTTTAAGAGATTCCAGGGACGTACCAATCCGAGGGTCTGTATCAGTACAGGTGGAAATAGTTAATACAGATTGTTCGATAATTTTCTTAATTTCCTCCTGTCTTATTTCTTTTTTTGTATCAGATGATGCCTGGGCGTTTGTTAATACCAGACAACCCAGTGCCAATGTCAAAATCACAGCCGCAACAGTTGCCTTCTTTGTGCTTTTTTGGAATTTCGCGATCATGGTAATTCTCCTTTTCAGATGCGCCTTGTTTTCCAGTATCCCGGCCATGCTCGGCAGATATTGCGTCCGGGAAAACCGCTCCAGAAGATTAACGATAGTTCGGCCGTATTGAGGTGGTTCGTCCGATTTCATGGTTCCCATGGCCAGCGCATCGCAGACCAGTTCGCGGTCGGCGCGAACGCGGTGGAACGCCAGCCAGATCAGCGGATTAAACCAGTGAAGCACCTGCAACGCGGCCATCAGCCAGCCCTGTAATATGTCGTAACGTTTCAGATGGCCCAGTTCGTGGAGGAAGATATAACGCAGTTCGGCAGGGTTCACTGAATCGATCAGTCCTTCCGGCAGCAGCAGTCGCGGCCGGATAAAACCGAAAAGGGCGGGGCTTTTGATACTGTCGGTTTGCACAATACCGAGGATGGTCTGAACACCCATCTGCGCCTTGCAGTCCTCCAGCAGATCGAGAATCTTTTTTTCTGTCAGTGGTCGTTTGACTTTGACAATACGCCAAAGATGGAAGTTAGTTGCCGCGACATAAACTACCAGTACCGCCGCGCCGGCAAACCAGACCAAAGGCAATAACTGTGTCCATTGTAAATGCGCGGAAATGAACGATTCCGGAAGCTCCTGTGGTATTGTGTGCTTGTCTGAAACGGGTATTGATTTGCTGTCGTTTATGACGGCGGCATCCTCTGTGCTACCAAATATATCGGAAAGGGTAAAATCGCCCCTGACGGATTCTCTGTCCGCATCCACATTTGCGGACGGCTCGGCAGAGAAGGGGGCAACAAGGCTCCCAATATCACGCGGCAGCAGGTTGAAAAGGCTCACACTGCTCTGGGGCGCCCAGGGCAGGGCCAGCCGGATCAGCAATACCAGCCACAAACTATAGCGCCATCGAACCGGTAGCCTGCTGCGCAGGAGAATCTGTAACAGAAGGATCAGGCCGATTAAAAGACTCGCCTGAAGACTCGTTTTCAGGAGCCATTCGAAGAACGGGTTTAGCGTTTCCATTTTTATCCCTTTAAGCTCTTGTAGGAATGTGGGTTATATACAATTTCAACTCTTGTCCAAAATTTCCTTTAGTTCAGCGATCTCGTCCGGGGTGAGTTTTTGTTCTTCGAGAAAGGCGGCCAATATCGGTTTAAGTGTGCCGCCGTGAACCCGCTCCAGGAAGGATTTTGTCTCGGTCTGTACGGACGCCTCCTCGGAGACCAGAGGGTAGTAATGATACTGACGGCCCGTTTTCTCGAAGCCCAGGGCCTTTTTGGCAACGAGACGATTGATGAGCGTCCTTATAGTCCTGGGGTTCCAGGCTGTCTTGCCGGACAGGGCGCTAATCACCTCGTTTGCCGTGACCGGCGAACGGTTCCACAAAACCTTCATCACTTCCCATTCCGCTTCCGAAATTTTTGGTTTGTTCGACATAATTTACCACCTGTTTCGATATTTGCTATCTATGTATTACGTTTGTAATATACATAAGTATTACACATGTAATCGAAAAGTCAAGTTGGAAAATAAAAATAATCAGTAACGTACCGGGATTGCAGGACGATATTCATTGCCAACTTTACAGGAAGATACAAAATAACTGTAATATTTATGAGTTTTTGGCGTCTAATATGTGTGTTATCAGCCTTAAAATTTGTAACCGTTCACGGCTTCTTCCGTAGCGCGGGCCTGGACGCCGCGCTTATGAGCGCCTGAAGAGGCAAAATGGTCTTGTCGCTCACCCAGAGCAACGCCCTGAGTGACGGAGTAACAATTATTTATTTTTTTATCTCTATATA
>DAOWIP010000425.1 GCA_030640865.1 Sedimentisphaerales bacterium
GGTGGCATTAGTAAGCCTGACTGGGCTGGACACAGAGCTAAACCAGTTCTCGAAACATACCTGGTTATTGGCTCTCTATTTATTCTATATGTCATTGTGCTGCACGTTTTTCCCGGCCCCGACTGCCTGGATTGTATTGCTGATGGCCTCGCCGATGATCGGCCTGAGCTATTTCCCCGCGGTGAACCCTTATCTGAACGCGGTGGCAACAATTATAGTAGTAGCGGCAGTTGGGGCGCTGGGGACGGCCCTGGCCAACCTGAATGAATATCACGTTTTTACGTTTTTGCTTCGCTTTGGTCGTGCTCACAGGCTGCGGCACACCCGGCTGTATAAATCCGCGGCCCGCTGGTTTGAGGTCAGTCCTTTTGTTCTGATGACAGTGGTTAGCTTCCTGCCCATTCCGGTTGACTTGATCCGCTGGCTGGCGATTACTCATCGGTACCGCCGCGATCATTTTTTTATTGCCTCGTTTGTCGGCCGGTTCCTGCGATATGCCATACTGGCCGCCACCGCGACTTGTCTGCGAATTTCATGGTACGGCATTGTTTTTATCCAACTGACACTACTAACGATCATCCTTTTGCGTTACCTGCCCCGCTTGACACAGCGGCTTAAAAAGAATATTCTTACAGATACGAATGAAACAGTACCCGAACAAGATACTGTATCGGTATAAAGACAGCATAAAGGACTATCAGGATGAAAAGAACAGCCTACCTTTTGGTAATAATATTATTATCTCAACTAACGTCTCCGGCCGCAGCCGTTCCGGATAAGCCGATCCCGGCTGAGTTGAACATACTGCTCGATCGTATTGAGAGAGCCGGCGCAAAACTAAAGAGCTTCCAGGCTAAGATGGTATTCAAGCAGGAACAGTTGCTGATGGACACCGTAACCATCCGTAATGGCAGATTGTACTATCAGACGGACAGCAGGAACGTCCGCGCACGAATCCATTTCTCTGATTTCCTACAGCGAGACCTTGAAGACCCAACCACAGCCAAACGGGTCAAATTCAACGAAGATTACGCCTTCGACGGTATGTGGGTGAGACGTCGCAACGAACGCACCAAATCGCGCCAATGGTGGGAGGTTTCTAAAAAATCCCATAATAAGGAAGCATTTCGACTGGGCAAGGGGCCCTTCCCGTTACCATTTGCTATCCGAAAACAGGATGTGCTCGAGCATTTTGAGGTAAATATCATTAAGTCAGACCCCAACGACCCAAAAGAAACCATACATCTGAAACTGAACCCAAAAAAGAAGAGCGCTTATGCCGAGGAATATATACGGATGGACCTCTGGGTTTCGCGAAAAACCGCTCTGCCGGCTCAGATCAGCTACGAAAAAGATGATTTCGAGATTACTACCGTTACCTGGAGCAAGCCCGTCATCGATAAGAAAATCAAGGACTCTGTTTTCAGCCTGCCGCCGGTTGCCGCCGGTTGGCCGGAACCGGAAATTCATCGGCTGAAAGAAACGACAGATAAGATAATTACTAAATAGTTTCTGTTGCGGAAGGTGAAATATAGCGTGCCACGGCCGTATCGGCCGTGTTTTATTACGTTCTTTACGTAGTTTCCCGACGATACGACGGATGGCAGCCATCGAGTCTTTGAGGTGGATGGCTCTTTGTAGGCCGGGCCGTGCCCGCCATTTATTCTAAAGTCCCGTAGGGACGTCTGAAAATAGCCCACCAGTTCACTGGTGGGATTCGAGACCACCTATATCCATTAGTCCCGTAGGGACGAATGACCTGAATCATAAGCCTACAACATTACCAGATAACCTCACTTGCTTATTCACTTGACGCATCAGTGCCTCACTTTGATAAAACGCTGGTAACGGCAGAGCCGGTGGATTATGATTTTATTTATTATTTTATACGGTCGAGAGTGCCCAACCGTCCCGCCAGCACATTTGCCACAGGGCGGGTATAGGCGAATTTTTCCAGCAGAATCTTTAATATTGCTGTTATGGGTGTCGCCAGGAACATCCCTATAATTCCCCAGATAATACCGAAGAATATTAATGACATTAAAATAGCGATGGGATGGAGATCAAGAGATCGGCCCATGATTTTAGGCTGGACGATATTACCGACAACAAACTGAATCACTGCCGGAATCGCCACTGCCAGGAATCGAGCTGAAAATGACAGGTCTGGACTTAATAACACCACTGGAATCGGCAATAGTGTCGCTATTATTGAGCCGATATTCGGAATAAAATTCAACAGAAAGGCTAAGAACCCGAACATCCAGGCAAATTTAACTCCAAGTAGTGAAAGGGTCAGACCAATCAGAAAGCCGGTAATGCCTGAAGTAAAAATCATAGCGATTGTATATCGCTTGATGCTCGCCTCAATTTCATACAAAACGCCTTTTGTGGATGAACGGCTTCTACTTTTTCCGATTAGCATGAAAATCAGGAATATCAGAACCAGCATCCCGTTCGACAGGACACTCATAATCCCGTTAATTGTTCCCTTGAAAATATTCTGGATTGTCTCGCCTGAAATATATTTTTGTGCGCTGACATTTTCGCTGATATTTACACCAAATATTTCCGTCGGCGCCGCCGACAAAACCCGGCTGGTCAATTGCTCGAATTGTACCTGATATTCGTCTGTATGCTTAATTATCTCACCCAGAGCGCCCGAAACTATCAAACCAAAAACAAACATAATCAGGCAACTCAGCATAATGGTCGTCAGGACAGCCGCAAAACGTGGAAGTCGCAGCTTTCTCACCTGGATATCTATTATGGGAGTCAGGCAGTAATACAGAAACACCGCCAGCACAAAGGGGATCAATACCGCGCTGAAAAAATACAACGCCGTCGAAATAGCCAACGCCGTCAATACAAGCAGGCAGACAGTCTGAATTCTTTGGCTGTATTGTAGTTTGTTATCCATCTTCAGTAGAATAACAGATAACATGGAAAGAAGCTTGACAATAATCTGACTATTGATAAAAATACCATAGGCTGGTGAAACGGAATCGAGACCTGCTGAGGTACCACACTGAACCACTACAATAGGAGATTATTATGACTCTTTATGTCAACGGCGAAAAGATCGACGATAAGGAAATCCAGGAGGAATTTGAGAAATTGCGTCCACAGTATGATCAGGCTATCAGGAGTGAAAATCCGGAAGAACATCTGGGACAACTCTATGAATGGTCACGCGAAAATATTATCGAACGTGTCATCCTGCGTCAAGAGGCACTGAACGAGCCTGAACGAATTCCAGCCGACGAAATTGAAAAAAAATTCCAGGAACTAATCGAACAAAACGGCGGAAAAGAAAAATTGTTCGAGCAGATCGACAACGAGTGTGATGACAAGGAAAAACGTGTAAAACAGGACATCGAACTGGACCTGCGGCTCGAACGGCTGATAAAAAAAATCACGGATAAGGTGCCCGAACCCTCCGAACAGGATGTCCGCGAATATTATAAACAAAACAGTAAGCGATTCATAAATCCTGAGACGATCCGGGTCTCACACATTGTAAAGCAGCCGACCAGCGAGTCGGATGTCGGAAAAATACAAGAGCAAATGCAGCAAATTCTCGCCCAACTTCGTGAAAAGGCCAACTTCGCGGAATTGGCCCAGCAACATTCCGACTGCCCCGAAAACGGCGGCGACCTGGGCTATTTCGCCCGTGGCCAGATGGTTCAGGAATTCGAAGATATTGTCTTCAACCTGGAACCAGGTGAAATCAGCAACATCTTTCAGACCGATTTCGGCTACCATATCGCCAAGCTCATCGACCGCAGGCCTCCCTCACCCTGCACACTCGCTGAAGTACGAGACTCTATCATCGAAGAACTTAAACAACAGCAAAGCCAAAAGTCCATCGAAGATTTTGTGGACAAGGAAAAGGCCAACGCCACAATCGAAGAGAGACATCAGTAAGAAGAATGATAAACACCCCTACACAGTTAATACCATCGCCTGCCCCTCCAGGCTGTGTCGCAATACAATTTGACGCGTTTTTTGGGTTAACGGATTAGGCTAAACGCCCCAAAAAGCTTACTCCTACATTCAATATATGGCATTCCGTGAATCGGAAAATCCTATTTTTCTAATTGCGACACAGTCTGCTCGGACAGACGCTGCCACCCCGCCCGCAACTGGAATACAGAGTCAAAGCCGTCAATGTTAGTGGCGAAAGTATCCCGTCTAATACTGTTGCGGCCGTGCTGTAAAACCTCGAGGCAAACAACTCACAACAAAAAACCTTTGAAAAAGCAACCAGAAAACTTGATTTTTCAAAATAGACTTGATATTATATTCTATTCTATTAGAAATGAGACTCAACGGCGTATTTGAGCAGGTATATATGGGAAATCCCAGACTAAATGACTATGATGCAACCGCCAAAAGTCCTAAAAATGGTGCAAAACCAGCCCCGACGCTCCAAAATCGAGGTGGCAAAGGACTTTTGACGCTGGCGTCAATTATGGCTTTTGGCATTATAATTATCGAGGTGTTTTAAGAAACTGTATCTTTGACAATTTATTTAGAAAGGGACTATTATGGACGCTACATGGGAACGAATGCCTATAAATAAGGCCAAGGCAATTTTGATACTTGTTGTGTTGGTTTTGATTGCTTTGATTGTCGTAATTGCCAGCTCGATCGTGAAAATTGACGGCGATGAAGTGGGGATCGTGGAGAAGAAACTGTGCGGAGAAAGCCTCCCCGATGGAAAGGTTCTGGCGGTGAACGGAGAGAACGGCGTTCAGGCCCAGATGCTGGCGCCGGGCTGGCATGTCAAATGGAAATGGCAGTATAATGTCGCCCAGATTAAGATGA
>DAOWIP010000402.1 GCA_030640865.1 Sedimentisphaerales bacterium
ATCGACACCGCCGGCCGACGAGATAGTATCGATTCCCTGGAGAAACAATCACTCATTTCTGCCGACGGAAAAATCGCTTGTGCCGACCTTATTATCTTAATCGTCGAAGCCGACGGCCGCGAGAACGAGCGAATTTCCCATCAGAAACTCTTCCTGCCTACCACCGCCGAGCCGCTTATTGTCGTCAACAAATGTGACCTGCCACACCAGCCGGAGAATATCAAAAATTATCTTAATGTATCAGCCCTGACCGGTAACAACCTCGACTTGCTTCGTTCTGCCATCGCCGAGCGACTGGGTTTCGCCGGCTTCGACCCACTCGCCCCGCTCATCTTCACGCCCCGTCAATTTGCCTTGCTCAACACCGCCGCCAACTCCACCTCTTCCGAACAAATGCTCGCAACCTTAAAAATCCTGTACCGCAGGCGTCTCGCCTGCAATTTTGTACCGCAGGCGTCTCGCCTGCAATTTTAATAGTTTCGCGAAGCGAAACCTTGTCTTTTCTTAACCGGTGTAATATGTCTTTTCTTAATCGGTGCAATCCGTGAAATCCGTGGTTACTTCTTCTCTTCTCTTCTGAATTCTGAATTCTATTCATATCTTAATAAACGACTTCTTACGATACATCCACCACAGAATCAGCCATACCACCACAAACCCCGCCACAGCCCGCGCGAATTCGTGCCAGTCGCCCAGTTGGCTGCTCGCCCCCTTCAAAAATATATTCCCGATAATGCGGAAATCGAATACATGCGTCGCCATATACACTGCTATCGCGTTCATCCCGATTACCACAAAACCATACGCCCACAACCGAAACCCCAGAATATCAATTATCAGATAAAACAGCGCCAGTAACAAACAGCACATACCGCCCGAATACAACACAAACGAACTCGTCCAGATATGCTTGATGATTGGAAACCACTTGCTCCACGCATATCCAAGTCCTAATGTGCCGACCCCAACCAGCACGAGATAGAAAAACTTATTCATACCTCGTTTGTCTGACCGCAGCAATTGTCCCGCGAAGCAACCCAGAAGAACTGTTGTCGCGAATGTCATACTGCTCAAAATCCACGTATATACCGTCCCATCCTGGTAGCCCCCTAAAACTAACTTGTCAATATAGATCGCCAGATTCACCTTTGGCTCCAGCACCCCGGCGCCGTGTCCCGGCACCGGTATCAGAATCAGCAGTCCCCAGAACAGCAGTAGTAGGCTGCCCGTTGCCACAATTTGCCACAGAACACCCATATACAAAACCACAAACGCCGCGATAAGATAACCCGCCGCGATCGCCTGCAGGGTATTGCAATAGATATGCAGTTTGGAAAGGTCATATTTCAGCAGATGGCCCTGGACCACCATTCCAAGGATAAATAAAATCACAAACCGCCATACGACGTGAAGATACAAACGCCATTTGCGATCATCATGCGACAGACGCTTCCCGAAAGAGAACGGCATCGCCGTCCCCACGATAAACAGAAACAGCGGCATGATCAAATCCATAAAGTGGAACCCTTCCCAGGGCACGTGATCCAGTTGCGGTAAAATATATGTATTCATCCATTCGTTATGGGCGCCTTTCGCCATAGTCTTGACTATCGCTGTACCCCCGATGATCCAGAACATATCAAAACCACGTAACGCGTCCAGTGACATCAGTCTCCGGCCGCCTTCCATATCTTCACGTCTCACTTCCACTTGCCGATCTCCTTGAATAAGGGCCTAAAAATACAATAGGTCATTTATTCTACATTTTCAGCCTGATGCCGTCAATCGCCTTTTATGGTTCCGCCGCGCCCTTTGAGACTTTGTTCTGGCTATAATAATGAAGCTTTATTATAATCAGATGTTTTATATGGAGTTCTACCTGCACTATGGTTCCTGCCGCCGACAACCAGAAACTCACACCGGCTATGCGTCAGTATCGGCACTTTAAGGACCAATACCCACAGGCCGTTTTGTTCTTCCGAATGGGCGACTTCTACGAAACCTTTTACGAGGACGCCAAAATATGCTCACGGGTCCTCGGCATCGCGCTGACCAGTCGCGGCAAGTCCCAAAACTCTGTCCCATTGGCCGGCATACCATACCACGCTCTGGACTCTTACCTTCACAAAATGATAAAGGCCGGCCATAAGGTCGCCATCTGCGAGCAGGTCGAGGACTCCGCCCAGGCTAAGGGCATCGTCAAACGTGACGTCGTTCGTCTTGTTACCGCGGGCACTCTCACTGAGGATTCTCTGCTCGATGAGAATGTGGGCAATTATCTCGCCGCCGTCTGTTTTGATCGAACCTTCCGGGACCGCACCGATAAACCCAGCCTTTCGGACAAACCCGAATACGCCGGCCTTGCCTGGGTCGATCTATCGACTGGCCAATTCTTCGCCCAACTGCTTGAGTCGCGTTTTCTGCTGGACGAGATAATTCGTTTAGCGCCTTCTGAGTGTCTTATCAACGACGACCCCGACGCCCTGCCGGAAAAGTTCATTCCTCAGATCGAAGATTTATCCTCCGCCGTCCTTACCACCAGGCCCGGCTGGCTCTACGACACTCACCAGGCTGTTGAAACACTAAAAAAACATTTCGGCACCGCTTCTCTCGAGGGCTTCGGTTTTTCGCAGTTCGACTGTTCCCTCGCCGCCGCCGCCGCTATCATTGACTATCTGAACGAAACCCAGAAAACCGCCATAGGCCACATCGCCGGTCTCCGCAGGGTCTCTCGTAACAAGTTCCTTCATATAGACAAGGCCACACTTC
>DAOWIP010000307.1 GCA_030640865.1 Sedimentisphaerales bacterium
ACATCATGAGAAGGGGCGAAAATATAGTCGCCTGCGCTTCCGACCCCGATCAGCTTTTTGGATTCGTTTCTGACATCATCTATCGAGCCATAAGGTAGTGTTCTTTGAGTTGACAGGCCGCCGTGAAACGAAAGACGTCCGCGATATTGTCCCATCAAATGTTCTGTGTCCATAACTTCGGGCTGAAAAGGATTAAAGCAGTTAAGGCCGATTTCGATCAGATCGTCGAAAAGCTCATCGACATCACCGCAGGAGTGAATTATCACAAATTTTCCGGCGTCTCTGACAACACTGTACATTCGTTTGAGTTGCGGATAAATGAATTCTTTCCAGATGGCCGGGCCCATAATCAGGCCGTGTTGCTGCCCCCAGTCATCGCCAAAATAAACCGCGTCTATGTCATAGCTCAGTGCCTTTTTGACCTGCGCGATATTATAATCGGCAATTGTTCCAAGCAGTAAGTGAACAAATTCCGGGTTCACGATGAAGTCAGTCAATAAATTTTCCATCCCTCGCAGTGTCCAGGCCCTCTCATAAAGGGAAAATCCGACGTGATAGAGTCGAAAACGGTCGGGATATTTTTCGAGCCGTCCCGGGATATTTTCAAAGTATCGCTCATCCAGCGGATCGGGAAATTCATAACCGTCAAGTGACGGCGTATTAAGGATACAACCTTCCACGTTTCCAATGTCTTTATCGACACTGCGGTCCCACACTACGCCGAAAATATCCTGAAATCGGTCGTTGCCGATGTCTGTAAAAACCCCGATTTGTTCGCCAAGCCCGACGAAATGATTGTCGAGAAATGGTTCTATGTCGTTTGCGCCAAAGTGGCTCTGCAGCTTCTCAAGGGCTTCTTTCGTAAATCCGAAATGCCAGGGCACATAAGGCGGTCGCTTATGCTCCAGTACCATCCGAACTACATCTCGTTTTGAAACAGCCATTGTAATAGTGCTCCCGATTGAATTTTCCCGTTAGTACTACTCATCCCAAGTGAAAGTACCATATTGTACGTTCGACGTCAATAGTCACTGTTGATCGAGTGGAAACGACCAGTCCGAGTCTCGGGCGGGCCGGTAAGGACTTATATCATCGAGCGGCGCGATCTGACAATAAATGAAATGGGTGATGGCGGGATTGGTCGGGGGACTGGTCGGGGGAATAAATGGAAACAGACAGCGATCTCGCTGGAGACAACGGCGACATTAAAAGGCCAGCCGCGAGGTGTGCAACTTGAATACCGGGTAAGGGCTATCAATAAAGCCGGCCAAAGCGAGCCGTCGAATACGATAGCAGTGGTTCTGTAAATCGTGAAGCAACCCCGATGTGCCAAATGGTGGACACGGCCCGGGCTGCAGGAGAATGATGAATAATAGAAAGCCGCCATCGCCTGTCCGAAGACAGACGCTGCCACCCGCCACCCAATGAACCATCCACCTCGAAGACTCGGTGGCTGCCACTCAACATGGTACAGATAGTTGCAGGCGAGACGCCTGCGGTACAAAAGAATCCCCCGATTTTACATCGGGGGCTAATAAACGTGTGGAGTAAGATTCCACACTATAAGACTGATTGTCCGCCTGTCCGATTGACTATGCGCAGGATGTTTTTGATTTTGCTACTTGTTCACGAAAGAGGCGGATTTCGTCCGATTCGTTCACGGTAGAATTGATAAAATCAACATAGGAAGTGAACTCACTTTTTCGCCGTTCGTATTCCTGTCGCAACTGTTGCTGAATAGCGTTTTTCATTTCGACACAATCAAAATTTTTATTCGTCCTGGTCATAAACAACCTCCAGTGGGCTTAGAATTGTCATCGAACGATAGCCGAAACTTATATTGACGCTGTTAAACCCTCGAATGCGATTGTAATTCACAATATGTTTAAAATTCCAACTCAGGATCAACTCTGCACCTGCAAGGGTGGCGGCTGCTACATGCAGACAGTCGCCCTCCCATGTTTGTCCAAGCACCCCGGCATCAATATAAGCTTGAGCCAGTTGCTGAACATTTGAATCAAGCGGCACTTCCTCAACCATTGAGGGGGCAAGGCCTTTGAGCAGGCGCCTGACCGGTTCCGGCGCCAACGACAATTCCTCAAGTGTTTGTGCTGAAAGCAGAATAACAAAATCACCCTGTGCCGCCTTTTCAAAGAACTTTCGGCTTGCGTCCATAAATTCTTCGTCTTCCGTTCCGCCGAATACAGATGTATCAACATAAACACGTATTTTATGCATGCTTACCATCATCAGTATTGTACCAAATCG
>DAOWIP010000444.1 GCA_030640865.1 Sedimentisphaerales bacterium
AAAATCTTCATGGCCACACCAGGTAAAAATGGCAAAAAGCACAAGGAAAACACCATGCGAAATGTTCATTTGCCGCCGCGCAAAAGTGGCAATGGCTGGTCAGTAAAAAGATACTTGAGAAAATGGGAATTGCTTGAGAAGAAACTAACCCCAACAAAACACTAAACTGGAAATCAGCCCCATAGGATAGGCTTTAGCCCATGCTGTTTTCTTTTTATCCAACATCGACCAGGCCGAGGTCTTCGCCAAACTGTTTTTGTAGTTCGCGTCGTAAGACCTGGTTTTTTTCGGTCTTCAATTCCGTGTCCTGCCGGGCCACTGCGAAGGCGTCTCGCTGGGCCATGCGCAGCAGATCGATGTCTTCGATCAGGTTGGCGATTTTAAGCTCCGGCAGGCCGTGCTGGGCTGTGCCGAACAGTTCACCCGGCCCGCGAATCCGCAGGTCCTGCTCGGCGATCCGAAAACCATCGTTCGTCCGACTCATGATGTCGAGCCGTTGTTGACTCTGCTCGGTGTTGGCACGGGCAAACAGCAGGCACCAGGATTTCCGCGTACCGCGCCCGATCCGGCCGCGAAGCTGATGCAGTTGGGCCAACCCGAACCGTTCAGCGTGTTCTATCACCATAATCGTGGCGTTGGGCACATCGACGCCCACTTCAATAACAACTGTGGCTACCAGAATCTGAATCCGGCCCGCGCGAAAATCAGTCATCGTCTGCTGTTTCCGGCGGCTGTCCATACGCCCATGCAGGAGTCCAACCCTGAGTTCTGGAAAGACCTCACGACTAAGCTTTTCATACTCGGCGACGGCTGCTTTTATCTGATCGCCGCCGGCACCGGCGTGGAACGATTCCGGCCGGCCCCCAGCCGCCGAACTGTCCTCCTCGGCATACTCCTGCTCGACTCTTGGATAAACGATATAGGCCTGTTCGCCTTGTTTGATATGGGAGCGAATAAATTCATAGGCAGGTTTGATTTTTTCCGGTTGATACCAATAGGTTACTGTTTCTCCTCGACCGGGCGGCAGGTGTTCGATGGTGGAAACGTCCAGGTCGCCGAACACTGTCATTGCCAATGTTCGCGGGATGGGCGTAGCGGTCATTACGAGATAATGGGGCGCCAAATCCTTGCCGCGGATAATCTCCCGCTGACGAACGCCGAACTTATGTTGCTCATCGACTACTACCAACGCCAGGTGTTTAAACGCCACATCGTGTTGCAGCAGGGCCTGGGTTCCCACAACAATATCGAGTTCTCCTCGGCTGATTTGTTCCAGGATTTCATCGCGTTTTTTTCCGGTCAGGCCCCCTTTCAGCAGTGCTCGTTTGACCCGGCTGTGCCGCAGGTAAAGTTCGATACTCTGAAAGTGCTGCTCTGCCAATATCTCGGTGGGCGCCATTACAGCCACCTGACGATGACGACCCACTGCCAACAACGCCGCATAAAGAGCCACAACCGTTTTTCCTGACCCCACATCGCCCTGTAGTAGCCGGTTCATCGGTTTCGTGCGGGCCATATCGGCACAGATTTCCGTAATTACCTTGTTTTGGTCCCCGGTCAATTCGAACGGGAACAACCGCCTTATGCGTTTATCCAGGCGGTCGTCGATATCGAGGGGATACGCCGCCTGTAGCTTTTGCAGCCGTTCACGCCGCAGCGCGATGCCTAATTCCATCAGGAACAATTCATCATAAGCCAGCCGCCGCCGGGCCTGACCGATTTTCTCCTCACTCGGCGGCCTGTGTATCCATTCGAGCGCCTCTCGACGTGTGGGCAGTTTTCGGCTTTTGAGAAACTCATCGTCGTAGCGTTCTGCAACGAAAGACAGCATTTGTTCCAGTGACCCGCGAATGATACGGCCGATTTCCATTGAGGACATATCGCCGCAGGCCGGATAGACGGCGCTGCCGGCGCCTTCCTGCTCGAATAGCTGATCCACATCCTGAACAGCCGTCCAGCGTGGATTCACAATCTGCATTGTTTCCTTATATTGAGAGACCTTGCCCCACGCCGTGATAAAATCACCTGGGACAAATTTATCGCGAAGGTACCCCCCGCGAAACCATACCAGTTGACATCGGCCTGTCGAATCCTCCAGAGTCAGACTGAGCCGCGGCGGACGGGAACGCGCATGATAACGCATCAGGATAATCTGCCCCGCTACGGTCGCCTGATGATCGCGGCGCAACTCGTTCATAAGGGCCAGTGGCGGCTTGAATTCGTGCCCACGCGGAAAATATTCCAGCAGATCGCCTGCCGTGTGAACGGACAACTGGGTGAACACCTCCGCACGCCGCGGACCGACCCCTCGCAGAAACTGCACATTGGTATCGAGATTGAATTGTCCCTGAGTTTGTTCGTTCATTCATCTCTTGTAAAAATCAAAAAAGTCAAATTCGGAGCACCGAAAAAGGAAGATTTTTTCGGCTGGGTGGCACCTTTCTGTATTTCAGAGAGATGCTTCTGTACAATCCTCGACATGGAACCCAGTGAAACCATTTTAACTGACCACTGAGTTACGCAGGTTCGTTTGTTGATTCGGTGGAACCCGTCTCGGCCGGGGCCGCGCCGGTACAGCGGACAATCTCGTCCAGCAGTAAACCGAGATTGTCGTATTGGCGATCGGTAAGTTTCAGGGTTTTGGTTGCTTGGCCTTGTTCGTATTCGATGGAAAAATAACCCTTCTTTGCCATTGGCGTTCTGTTGATTTTTTTCATACTTGCGTAAGATATGGCATTGCCGTTGCTGAAAGTGAGTCCATTATCGTCAGCGACGATCTTTTTCGATCTCAAACTCAGCGCTCCTATCAGAAAGTACAAACCCGCCGCCCCGCAGATGACCGGCCCGTAAACACGATTAAACATCAGATCGAATTTCGGCTCTCCGGTT
>DAOWIP010000343.1 GCA_030640865.1 Sedimentisphaerales bacterium
AAACCGAACAGGCTGCCGCGCACGACGCGGTTAAAACCCTGGCCGGCGATCTGGCAATGCACGTAACCGCCATCAATCCCGAAGCCGTCAGCGAGGATGATCTCGATCCCGAACTGGTGGCCCGTGAAAGAGAAGTCGCCAAATCGCAGGTTGCAGGCAAGCCGGAAAACATTATCGACAAAATCGTCGATGGTAAAATCAATAAATGGTACCAACAAGTTGTTTTGCTGAAACAGCCCTTCGTCAAAGACGACAGCAAAACGGTAGCTCAATTGGTCGATGAGGTAAGCAAAATAGCCGGTGGCAAACTCACCGTTAAGCGATTCAAACGCCTGCAAATCGGTTAGGCTCGGTAATGGTTGATCCATCAATTGTAAGTGGTGTTCAAAACTATCTGCGCCAGCTATCGAAACATGGGTTGGTCATAAGTTTTGGTGTAATTTTCGGTTCTTATGCCCTTGGAAAAGCAAGCCGGTGGAGTGACATTAATGGCGGAACTCAAGTATAAGCGGATATTGCTCAAGGTCAGCGGGGAAGGATTTAGCGGAACCGGTGGTTTCGGGTTGTCTCGTGAAGGACTGGAAATACTGGCGGCCCAAATCAACGAACTGGTCCAAATCGGGGTACAGCCGGCTGTCGTAGTGGGGGCAGGCAATTTTATCAGGGGTAAAACACTCAGCGAGGAAACCGCGGTCCACAGGGTAACAGCCGACCACATGGGGATGCTCGCCACGGTAATTAACGCGGTCGCGTTAAGTGACATGCTGGAAACACAGGGCACACCAACCCGCGTCTTGTCGGCAATTGAAATGTCAAGGATATGCGAACTGTTTATACGGCGTAGGGCAGTCCGGCATCTTGAGAAAAACAGGGTAATCATCCTGGCCGGCGGCACGGGGAATCCTTTCTTCACTACTGATACCTGCGCAGCGCTTAGGGCCTCGGAGATCGGGGCGGATGTTCTGGTCAAGGCAACCAAGGTGGACGGCGTATATTCAGCCGATCCGGTACTCGACAGCGGCGCAAAAAAATATGAAACACTCGGCTATCGCGAAGTCCTTCAGAAAGATCTGAAGATAATGGACCATACGGCAATTACCATGTGCCGGGAAAATAATGTCGATGTCATCGTATGTAATCTAATGAAGCCTGGAACCGTAGCCCGCGTGGCCCGCGGTGAGAAAATCGGTACTTTAATTACCGCATAAGTGAGGATATAATGGATATCGATGAAATCAACTTAGACGCGGAAGACAGAATGGAAAAGGCGGTCGAGTTTCTTCGGAACGAACTCCGTATGATCCGTACCGGCCGGGCCTCAACGGCCCTGGTGGAAAATATAAAGGTGGACTATTACGGGTCCCCCACTCCACTAAAACAATTGGCCAATATTTCGGTGCCGGAGGCTAACCTGATTATTATCAAGCCATTCGACGCATCCGCCATTAAAGATATCGATAAGGCAATCCTGGCCTCGCCGGTAGGCATAACACCGGGTACAGACGGACGGATTATCCGAATGGTGGTTCCGCCGCTATCAGGCGAAAGACGCCAACAACTCGCTCAGCAAATCAAACACATGGCCGAACAGGCCCGCGTCAGTATCCGAAATGTTCGCCGGGACGCGAATAAACACATCGATCAGGCCCAGAAAGACAAGGAAATCACCGAAGACGAACGCGACGAAACCAAAAAAGAAATGGACGAACTGACTAAAAAACATGTCGAACAGGTTGATAAACTGCTCAAGGCCAAGACCGATGAGGTTATGGAAATCTGATTAGAACAGCAGCATGATCTGAAGTCCGTTCTACTTGACTTGTGCCTGCAGCCGATAAAGCATCCTGACGATTAAACTCCAATGCTTCTTTAAGCGTAATTCTCAGGCTTTCCCGTAATTCCTCAATGGTTTTCTCCTGACAATTAACTCCGGGGACTTCCTCTATCCAACCGACCCACCAACCGTCCTCCTGTTTGATTATGGCTGTATATTCACTATTCATAATTGACGCCTCTTTTTTGATCATTTGACTATTGATTATTAATGTCAGATCGCTTATATACACTATTATTAAGAAAGTGGGTTTGTCAATATTAACGGCGATAAACTAACGTCGAAAGGGTCAGCAATGCAAATGAAACTGCGTTTCATCGGTGCCGCTCAGAATGTTACAGGCTCACGCACCCTTTTGGAAGTCAATGGGACCAGAATTCTTATCGATTGCGGCCTCTATCAGGAGCGACAATTCCGTGACAGAAACTGGGAACCGTTCACAGTTGACCCTTCCACTAACGATGCCGTTTTGTTGACACACGCTCATCTGGATCACTGCGGCCGGCTGCCCAAGCTGGTTCG
>DAOWIP010000137.1 GCA_030640865.1 Sedimentisphaerales bacterium
AGGATACATCTTTTATCCCCCCCTGCCTCGCGTTGAGTGGATCGCCCGTTTTACGGGACACCATCAGAGACCTGGTGAACCAGATCGAGGCCAGTCGCAAGGAATTGGTTGTGCAGATTACTCGCGGCGGGTTCAGTATCGATGCTATGCGTGGCGTCCAGTTCGAGCAGATGAACCGCCTGAAAACTCTGAACCGCTTTAGTGCTCGTCTGCCGCACCTGCTGCAGGCTCCGAATATTTCTCCTTTTCAGATGTACCTTGAACTGCGTGAATTATTGGCCGAGTTGGCGGCTCTGCAGCCGGATCGGGACCCCTTTGATACCGCCCCTTACGACCACGACAACCCCGCCCTCGCGTTTAACGAGCTTTCTATGAAGATTCGTTTTCTGCTCAAGGGCGCCGTAGCCGCCAGGTTCCTCAAGATTCCGTTCACGCGGGACGAGGCCCGGAAGATTATGATTGCTGCGCTTACGGACGAAAGCCTCTCACTGCCCAATGAATATTATATTGGAATTAAAAGCCGCGAAGACCCACGTGTCCTGGCCCAGTTGGTTGAAGACGGCAACAGGTTCAAGCTAATGCCCGAAAGTCTCGTAACCCGCCGTGTCTTTGGCGTGAAGCTCTCGGAAGAGCGGCACCCTCCTATGGAATTTCCTTCTCAGGTGGGACTCAACTACTTTCGGCTGGACCGCGACGAAAGCGCACGAATGTGGGAGAGGATAACCCAGGAAAAAACCATAGCCGTACGCTGGCCGGAGATGGAAACCTCCGACTTCGAAATTACATTATTTATGACTGTGCCATAAATATTCTTTGTGTCTTTGTGACAATAAACATTTTTTGTTCCTGACACCCCTGAATTGGGAGCGAGGTTCTCATCATGACGCTATTGGAACTATGTGAACCGTTATTTCAATATATCTGTCGCTTGAATCGTTCTGCCCGAAAGGGAGGAATGTTCGAGATCGTACAGGTCCGCACCGAAATCAAAACCCTCTTTGACGAAATGAAGGCTAAATCATCAGCGGACCTGAACCTGAGCGAGCAGTATGAAAAGGTTCGTCTGCCGCTGATTTTTTTCGTCGATCTGATGATTAAGGACAGTAAATTACCTTTCGCGAATGAGTGGGAGGAATTAGCCTCGGAAGTGGGGGAATTGGCCGGGGATGAACGCTTCTTCGATTTGCTGGATGACACACTCGTTGATCAAAGCAGACCGGCTGCTGAAAGACTGGCCGTCTTTTATATTTGTATGGGCCTTGGTTTCGATGGAATATACGCCGGCCAAACGGAGGAATTGCAAAAATTTATGCTAAAGTGCTCGGCACGGATCAGCAATATGATGGACGTGGACGAGAATACCCGAATTTGCCCTGAATCCTATGAAAATGTTGATACTCGCAATCTTATTGAACCTCCAAGTCGCAAGCTGGTGGGAATTGGGGTTGCCCTGGTGGGCTTGGTAATCGTTTTATTCATAGCGAACATTTTTTTGTATCAATGGCGTTCGGACGACTTGACCACCTCCCTTGACAATATTGTAACCCATCAGACTGCCGTACCTGATTCCTCCTCGGTTCCTTCCGAGTTTGACGATAATAAAAGCAGCAAGGAGAACAAATAGCCATGTTTTCATCTTTTGTCAATATGCCAATGCCCCTGAAAATTGGTGTTATGCTGGCTGGCGGTGGTGGCCTGTCGTATGTGCTATATAGAATCGAGCCGCGTCTTATATGGGTTATTGTCATCGGTCTTGCGCTGGTGGCACTGCTTCTGTTGGCCTATAGGTTCATTCTGAAAAGACTGCAAAAGCGTAAGGCACGGTCGATGGAAGGTGATATCGACGTCAGCAGTGGCGCCAAACCACGCGACATCAAGAAAGCCGATGATCTGGCTCGGCTGGAGGACCTCAGAAGAAAATTTGAGGAGGGTATTGTAACTTTTCAGCATGCCGGCAAAAATCTGTACAGTCTTCCCTGGTATATAATTGTGGGTGAGCCTGGCTCTGGAAAAACCGAGGCGATTCGGCACTGTAACATTGGTTTCCCTCCCGGCCTGCAGGACGCTTATCAGGGCGCCGGCGGCACCATCAATATGAACTGGTGGTTCACCGATCACGCCGTTATTTTGGACACCGCCGGACGATTGATGTTTGAAGAGGTTCAGCCGGGGGCATCGAGCGAGTGGAAGGAATTCCTGAAACTACTCAAAAACAATCGTCCTAACTGTCCCATTAACGGGATGTTTTTAATGATCCCCGCTGATAGTCTGATCAAGGACACTGCGGACGACATCGAGCGTAAGGCCTCACAGATCGCCCAGCAGTTTGACCTGATTCAGCGAACGCTCGACGTGCGTTTCCCGGTTTTTGTGATAGTTTCCAAGAGTGATCTTATCAACGGCTTCCGGGAGTTTTTCGACAACCTCGACGACCCAAAGCTACAGCATCAGATATTGGGATGGTCCAATCCAGCCCCGCTGGACGAGCCGTTCAATCCGGAGCTTATTGACCAGCACTTGCGGACTATCCAGCAGCGTTTGCGGCGGCGGCGGCTGGGTCTGATGCAGGACCCGATACCGCAGGACCCGGATTTGAGACGATCAGACGAAGTGGACTCGCTTTATTCTTTTCCGCAGAGCCTCGATAAGATAGGCTCCCGCCTGCAGCGATACCTGCAATTAATATTTTCAGTGGGTAGCCAATGGTCGGGCAGACCGCTGTTCTTGCGTGGTATATATTTTACATCATCTATGCGTGAGGGATCGGCCCTTGATTCCGATTTGGCCGAGGCTCTCGGCGTGCCAATCGAGAGTCTGCCGGAGGGCCGTGTTTGGGAGCATGATCGGGCCTATTTTCTGCGGGACGTATTTATGGAGAAGGTCTTTCGTGAGAAGGGCCTGGTTACTAATGCTACCAACGCCAAACGTCAGCATTCCAGAAGAAGACTGTCGGTAATAGCATGTAGCATAGTCAGTGTGGTACTGCTTCTGTTTCTGACCTGGTTTGGAGGCAGGAGTCTCAAACAGAGTATTGGCGTACATCACGATTATTGGGTGGCCGCGGACGAGGGGGACAACTGGAAAAATCAGGACCGATACTGGAAGCCCATTGTCGAGCCGACATATCCCGGAAGCCGTACCTGGCTTTATAACGGTACTACTTCGCACGTGCAGTTTCCACACGAGAAGGGCAAAAAAATAGATATAATAAAGATTGACGGCGAGGATATAAATACCTTCCAGTTCCATCAGGAGCTTGGCAGATTAGCTCAGCAGAAAATTCATATTCCCTGGATATTCCGCCTGACATCTCCGCTGGGCAGTAAAATCAACATACAGCGGGATCAGGCCAGGCGCGCACTCTTCGAGTTCAGTGTGATAAAACCGCTATTAGACAGCGTCCGGGAAAAAATGAAAACTCAAAAGGTTGAGAGTTGGGCTGCCACACCGCCCGCCACCGCCGCACTTGTACAACTGATGCGTATCGAGGCCCTGGCCCAACGGGGTAAATCATTCAACAGCGAAGAACCACTGCCTGATTTAGATACCCTGGTTCATTACCTACTTTATCGTACTGAAGAAAAGGGACGTGGCGATTATGAGAAGACTTATCAAAGTTGGTACGAAGACCGCGATACTTGGCAATTGCTTCTTCAGTCGATATACGATGACAGGCACGACAGAGAACTATATGCCGCCTGGTCAGGCGGAAACACACTGAAAGAGAATTTGTCGGTCAAGAACGGCCTGGAATGTTTCACCTTGCCTGCAATGCTCAAACCCGGTGAATCGGAATTAAGTACAATTCATTCCTTTATTGGGGATTTAGAGGCATTCAAATCACTGGAAGAGGAAAAAATACTGAAGTTTGGCCTGTCCTTTGATCGTGATTTCAAAAAGCTTAAAAAACAATCCGATCTTGACGTCCAGATAACGGCGTGGAACGAGTCTTTAGCTCAAATGAAACACCTTAAAGACTCTATCGACGGTAACATTCAAAATGTGCTGGTGGGTGGAAGGTCTCTCATGGACGCTTATATGCAGGCTGTCGAGACCGAAAAAAAGAAAATTACCGCTGACTACAAACTCCTTTATCAGGAAATAAGGAAGGCGGAAAGCGAAAAGGGCGGCTTGATCTCCAGGGCCGCGGAAAAACTGGATGTTGACAAGAACTCAGCGGAAAAGAAGGCCCCCGCGTTGGAGGGAATCGCGCCGGATAATATTCTTGCGCAGGTGGCGCAAAAACTGAAAAAGGCCGAAGCGAAAATCTCAAAGCGGATTGACGATGATGCGAGGAAGGACATCAAACTGCTTGCGGTTTTTGACGCCGATTTTGTACGCCGCGACAAAAATAATAATTACAGGTATGAAAACCGCTATCATGCTTATATGATCGCGAATGGATTACTCAGCGTACAGGATTCCCCTCCTGATATGAACCAGTTACCGCAGGTTATCAGCAGCCTGGAGAAAAAAATCGGGGACACCGTCTCGAATACCGCCCGTATTCTCGGTACTGACCTGGACACCAGCGATGCCCTTGCCGCCGAAGCCGATGGTGTTTCCCGCTTTGTCCTGCGGATGGCCCTGCAAAAACGCATATACAAACTCCTCTACGATGTCCTCTCGCATAAGGTGCCCAAAAAGGTGGAAGATATCGAGGCAACTGTAAAAATGCTTTCTGAAAAGGCGACTCCTGTTAGTCACCTGAGAATTGACTTAACTGAAATGGAGGAAGGCGATTTTGAGACCATATACCATCCGGAAGCCGCTCAGATAATGATGAAAGTCTGGAAAAGCCTTAAGCGATATATCGACCCACAAAAGGACTCTGGAATAATCGATCTTATTGGCCGCGAAGACCTCGCCCGCTTGTATGCCGTCAGACAAAAAACCTTGGAGAATTACGCCATCAAATACTTTACTTACTGGACCGAGGATGTCTTTGATGATATGCAAATTTCCGGCGATAACTGGCGGGACTTCCATAAGAAAATAGATGACTTGAGTATAAGATCGACATCCAACAGCCTGCAGGACCTGTACAGCAATGTCAGAAATGCCCTTTACGTTGGCATTGACGAGGTTTTGAAGGAAGATATGAAAAATGAGTTCGTTCAGATACGGGAAACGGTTGAGAAATCTTTGAAATCGATAAAAGCGAAGGGCTACGGAAACTGGAAAGAGCTTATTACTAACTGGAGTTATCTTGGTGCTGACCCGAGCATCGCTTTTCAGAAACTGCTTAAAGATATGCCTCCTGCTATGAGGTTGGGCGATTTCAAGGAGAAATACTTCTTATTCCCTGAAGACGCCGAAGAAGATGAAGCGGTAAATATCGGTAAATATTGGAATGATATATGCCTGAAGGCTTTGGCGCTGCTCGCCGCCGACTTTGCCGAAAGGAAGCGGGAAATTCTGGAAAAGCTGAAGTGGCAATACAGCAAATTCCCATTAGCGATGCAAAAGAGCTTACAGGACTTGACTCTTAAGGAGATAAATGATCTCAATAATATCCTGAAATTGATAATCATCCCGCCTTTTGAAAAGACGCGGGAGCAGGCTCTTGACTCGCACCTTGATAAGATCAGGGTGGACGAATCCAGGGTCAGAAAACTCGTCGGTATTGTTGAGCCGCTTGCCTCAAAACATCCGTTGATCTGTAAAATATCCATATTGCCTTTGGAGCGGCAGAAGCAGCTTATGCTCAATTCTGCCAGGCAATCGGACGGCCTGATGGCCGAGGTGTGGCGGGCCGCGCAGCTCAAACAGGGAAAGACTAAAAAACGCAAGGTAAAATTATATGATGACCTGCTCGGAGAAGTTTATTATCCGGGTGAACCGATCACTTTTGATTTGTATAAGTTTGTTGATGATGCGGACCCTGTCAGAACATTTACTCTGGACGGTTTATGGGGCTGTCTCCGTCTTCTGCGTGGTGGAAATTTCAGGGATAAGGGCGGACATTCGTATCGTTGGCAGGTCAGTTCGCCCTCGGCTGACGGCGGTATAAAGTGGGACGTCGAAATCACTGTTCAGGATGAAGACAGCAAAGAACGCTCTTTTTGGATACAACTGGAATTCAAAAAACCGCTGCCTGACATCGATGACTGGCCGGACATCAGTAACTGATTTTAAAAGTAACCTCTAAAAATATGGGTGGCATGCTTTCGTGTGGCTTATGCGAAGCATAAGCAAGCTAAAGCATGTCTGTTTTCCGGTTTCCCTGCTTTTAAAAAATGCGGATAACCTTAACTTGCCAATTTTATAGACAATCTCTAAAATACCCGTAGGGCGGGCTTGCGGCCCGCGTGATGATCAGAGGACCATTGATGCTAAAAAGATTTTTCCAGCGCGAAAAAAAAGGGCTGGACCCAACACCACGTCTGTACCTCGGAGCCTTCGGTAAGCACCCCGGATGGGACGACCATATTGAAGACATCGGAATTGACACTGATTGTCTGATCAACGTCAAACGAATGCTGTATTTTCAGGGCATTGAAGGGAACATCCAGGCGGGTAGCTGGAAAGAGCTTGACGAAAATCAGCGACTTGATGGATACCGCCACTTGTTTGTCTGGCTCAGGGGAAATGATGTGGTGATTGGCCGTATGTGGTCTTCAAGTGACGGCAAGGGACGCACTGAGTACCCTAGGGCTCTCTGCGGGCAGTGCTGCAATTTGCGTTTGGCCTGGATTACTGACGTAATGCTGCCTCGTTTGGAAAAGATTGAGCGGCAGTGCAAAGCCACGACTTCCGCGGCTGACGTACAGCGTATCATCGCTGATGGTTATATGGAGCTTAACAGTTTAATTCCGCGGCAGCCTTCGGAGCCTTCGGAATTCCTTCCTGATCTTGGTGTACTAACCAGGCTGGCAGACCGTCCGGAAATGGGACCCAACCATACTGGCCTGCACCGTATCCTTTATTACATCGAACGGGAAATGGCTGCTTATCGGACTGCCGGCACGAACACCTCAACTAACGCTTCTTTTACACCGCCGCCGGTTCATTTACGGGTTCCGGCCTGCGCCGATACGCGGGCAAAGGCTGTCTTATTGTGGACTAACACCCTTCTCACCAGAATTGATCCGAACACAAGCGTACTTTTACTTCTACCACAGGACGAAACCTGGGTGGACGTAGTCGTGGGTGAACCATCAACGATGGAGTTTTACTGTCTCAGAGCCTCGCTGGAAGCGATACCACTGACCAGCAGTATCCCTTATGATCTGGACAGCGACTTTGTAGAGCGAGCCGAAACATTGATAGACAACTCGCGATCCGGCAAATCAGAACCATCCCAGCCACTCATCGACCCCACAGCCGTAGCCCAAAAATCGGCAGCAGCTATAAAACGAAACCAATCTTCCGGAGACCCTCGTCAGACGAAAGAAAAAAAGAGCCGTCTCGGTAAATTTTTGCTTTTATTATTAGTCCTTGTGATAATAGCCGCGATATTGCTCGGCCTGTCTTTTTATCTCAATGAAATGACATTGAAATAAACTGGCAGCCACTTTATAGTCCCGATAAAATCAGGACGAAAGTGATTTTCCGAGTAATATTTCACTTGGCTGAAGTGTTACAAAAAACGTATAAAAACCTGCGTTTCTGTCTCAATAATCAAGGCACCTTAAGGTTTTGACGCTGGCGTCTAAATTGTCGCAGTTATGTAGGATGGGCTTCAGCCCATGCTGTCCAACTCTTACCATTTCTTTATTGCCTTTTTATAGGACTTTCACGGTGATTGTTTTTACATAAAACCAAAATATTTCTTGTATAACCCACATTTTTCTGGTAGAATAATCTAAACAGGGAGCGGTCTGCCAGGGCAATCCGTACTCACGGATTATAGTTTTGATTGGATTATTTTTAAAACTGCCTTGCTATTTTGGAGAAAAGAGATGGACTCACGGAACGAATTTAATTGCCGGATTTTCGCGTTTATATTTTCAACCCTTATAATGGTGTTTGGTCAACCTGCCTGGTCAGCGACTTTTTATATTCCGGACCCCTGCGATCCTTGCGCTACTATTCAAACCGCGATTGATAATGCCGATAGTTATGACATCATTGAGGTAGCCGCCGGTATATACAGTGGCGATGGTTATTGGGATTTGGACTTTCATGGCAAAGCGATAACTGTCATTTCTTCCGACCCTTGCGATCCCTGCGCTACTGTTATTGACTGTAGCGATCCTCTGGACGGCTCTCATCGTGGCTTTTATTTTCACAGTGGCGAAGAGCCGAACGCTATAGTGGAAGGTTTCACCATCACTAATGGTAGGGGGGTGGTTGGTGGCGGAATATGCTGCGCTAACGGTAGTAGTCCCACAATCAAAAACTGCGTCATCAGCAATTGCGTCGTAACTGGTATTGGAGGTGGCATATACTGCGATGATACCAGTAACCCTTTAATCAGTAATTGCCGTATAATCGCGAACAGTGCCGGGTTATATGGTGGTGCGGTTATGTGTTGGCAAAGCAGCCCGACTATAAAAAACACCATCATTTGTGGCAACAGTGCTCAGAATGGAGGCGGCCTGAGCTGTCTTAGCCAAAGCGAGGTTTATGTCTCGAATTGTACGATATTTTCCAATCGCGCCCTTGGCGGCTGGGGCGGGGGGATTTATTGTGCTTATGATGGTACTGGCCTGAACATTATCAACTCTGTTCTTTGGGGCAATACTGCTGACGAAGGTAACCAGATAGCGATCGACTCGACGGGGCATACTGTAACGTGCGCCATTTTATATTGTGATGTGCGGGCAGGGCTGGGAGATATTGCGATAGCTGATCCTTGCAATAGCTCTGTATCCTGGGGTCCGGGCAATATTGATAAAGACCCTTGTTTCGCTCAGCCGGGACATTGGGACGAGAATCTTCTGCCTGACCCATGCGATGATTTCTGGGTAGCCGGTAACAATTACTTAAAATCTCAGGCCGGCAGATGGGACCCAATGGCTAATGGTGGCCTTGGCGACTGGGTAATCGACCTTGTTACTAGTCCTTGTATTGATACGGGCAATCCCGGCAGTTCCTTGGCTGATGAACCGTGCGACGTTAATAATGTACGCGTTAATATGGGGGCTTATGGTGGAACCAGCCATGCCAGTAAGACTCCGCCGGGATGGGGGAAGCTCGCCGATTTGAACAACGACGGTTTTGTCAACTTGTTGGATTTCGCTATTATGGCTGCCGACTGGTTGAATTCCCAGGACGCTCTTCCGGGTGATGTCAATCGTAACGGCACTATTGATATTGCCGACCTGGAAATCATGGCAAACCAGTGGCTTCATTGATAAAGTCAACAGTCAGCGAAAAGTAGGGGCAGATCTTTGTGTCTGCCCTTTCCATGGGATGCGGTGTATTTATAATCCTCTATTTCCGACATCCCCATCTACAAATAAATCTCTTTGCATTTCATACAAAGCAGGTATAATTCAGTTGCACGGGAATTTGTTATTTAAGCACTCTAACAAAATATATGAAGGAGAGTATCTTTATGGAAAAAACAGATGTATTGGTTATTGGTGGCAGTGCCGCGGGCATTGTTGCGGCCGTAACCGGAAAATCAAGTTATCCGGACAAATCGTTCACTTTGATTCGCATGGAAAAAGAAACTTTAGTGCCATGTGGTATTCCGTATATGTTTGGGTCGTTGGAAAGCAGTAACAAGAACACTGTTGCGGATGGCGTTATAACCAAGGCTGGGATTAACCTGAAAATTGGCGAGGTTGTCTCCATCGATACCAAAAGGAATATATGCAGAACAGCGGAAGGTTTGGAAATATCTTTTGAAAAATTAATCCTGGCACTTGGTTCGACGCCTGTTGTTCCAGGTTGGCTTAAGGGAGCTGATAAAGAAAATGTTTTCAGTATTCCAAAAGATAAGGGTTATCTCGATGTAGCGTTGGCAAAAATTAAAAATGCGAAAAAAGTTATCACCATTGGAGGTGGCTTTATTGGCGTGGAAGTTGCGGACGAGTTGAACAAGCGGAATAAGAATGTCACGATAGTGGAGATACTGCCGCATATTTTATCCCTTGCCTTTGATGAAACAATCGCGATAAAGGCCGAAGAAATTCTTACATCCAGAGGGGTCAATATACGAACCGGTGACGGTGTCAGGGAGATTACAGGCGACAGAGAGGCTGCGGGTGTCTTATTGAACAATGGAGATACAATCGATGCTGACGCGGTTATCTTGTCGATGGGGTACCGACCTAATTCGCAACTCGCCCGCGATTCAGGGATCAAGGTTACCGAAAAGGGATTTATAATAATTGATGAATATATGCGAACGGAAAACGCGAATATTTTTGCCGTGGGTGATTGTGCGTTAAAGAGGGATTTCTTTACTCACAAGCACACTGACATTATGTTGGCCTCCACGGCCTGCGCCGAGGCGAGAATCGCCGGTATGAATTTGTACAAACTTTCAACATTGAAGACATTTGGCGGAACGATCGCTATTTTCTCCACCGCCATTGGAGATACTGGTTTCGGGGCGGCTGGGATGATAAAAAGTACGGCAATTAAAGAAGGTTTTGATGTAGTAACAGGTATGTTTGAAGGAATTGACAAACATCCCGGAACATTGCCCGGCACTCATAAGCAATTGGTTAAGTTAATAGTGGCGAGGGATTCAGGTGTGGTACTGGGTGGAGAAGTGGTCGCTGGTTTGAGTACTGGTGAGCTTATAAACCTGATAGGGTTCATCATTCAAAACAGGATCACTGTCAGTACTATTTTAACCGCTCAAATTGGAACTCATCCTTTGCTTACTGCGCCGCCGACAGCTTATCCCCTTATCAAAGCCGCCGAAGTCGTTGCGAGGAATATATGATCGATACATAAATTTGTTGTAACCGTTCACGGCTTTTTCAGGTAGGGCGGGCCTGTGGCCCGCGGGCATCTGACAGATTATAAATGCTTATCAGGAATTGATGGTGAAACGAACAATTCTACTTGTTATGACATTTTTTATGGCAGCCACAGCCACGTATTGTTTTGCCGCGGACAAAGTCCGGTTGAAAAAGCAAATCGACATCTATCCGAAAAACCCGGCATATTGGCGCTATGGCGGAAAACCGGTACTGCTACTGGGCGGTTCCGTCGATGATAACCTCTTCCAGATTCGCGAATTGAGGGAGCATCTTGACCTGCTCAAGTCAGTGGGTGGAAACTATGTGCGTAATACAATGTCCAGTCGGGATAAGGGGAACGTTTGGCCGTTCAGAAAGGTTGACGGCAAATATGACCTGGATCAATGGAATGATGAATATTGGCGGAGGTTCGAGACTTTTCTTGAGTTGACCTCCGAGCGGGACATCATCGTACAAATCGAGATATGGGCCACATTTGATTATTATCGAGATATCTGGGATCGCAACCCGTTCAATCCGAAGAATAACATTAACTACGCTGCCCAGGAGTCAGGGCTGCCCTTACAGGTCAACAGTCATCCTACCCGCACGGAAAATAACTTTTTCTGGTCCGTGCCTGCGGAGAGGAACCGGAAAACCGTATTAAAATATCAGCAACGTTTTATGGACAAAATACTTTCGTATTCCCTGAAGTTTGGTAATGTTCTTTATTGTATGGACAATGAAACCTCCGTAACGCCGGAATGGGGAAAATACTGGTCGGAGTATATCAAAGACAAGGCGAAAAAAGCACGCGTTAAGGTTCACGCCGCCGAGATGTGGGACAAATGGGACCTGGCTCATCCTCAGCACAACGCTTCCTTTGATCATCCGGAAACCTATTCATTTCTCGATATTTCACAAAACAATCACAATAAGGGGCAAACGCACTGGGATAACGCCCAGCGACAGCGAGCAAGGATAGCGGACAAGGTCAGACCGCTGAATAATATAAAGATATATGGTGCTGACAAAGGCAGGTACGGTAGCGACAGAGATGGCATCGAGCGTTTCTGGCGTAATATTTTCGGTGGACTGGCAAGCTCTCGCTTCCATCGCCCGGATTCTGGTCAGGGCCTCAACAAAAACGCCCAGGCAAACATTCGGAGCATGCGACTCATCACAGCCGACATAGATGTTTTTAGCTGTAGGCCGCACAACGATTTACTTTCCGAGCGTCGGCCCAACGAAGCTTATTGCCTGGCCAATCCTGGTAAGGAGTACGCCGTTTATTTCCCGAACGGCGGCGAAGTTATATTGGACATTAGCGCTATGAAAAAAAAGACCACGATCCGTTGGCTGGACATTATGCGGAGTAAGTGGCAAAAACCGCAACGGATTGAGCCAAAGAATCGGCTGAAACTGCGCCCCCCGTCGAAAGGATACTGGGCAGTCCTGATTAAATAACGAAAAGTATATTAATCATTTCTGCACGTATATTTTTATTTCACGAAAGGAGTGCAAAAATGAAATATGTTCTTTTATCGGTGGCGTTTGGGTGTGTATTATTAATGGCAGGCTGCAGAAAGGAAAAAGTAGTGACGGAAAAAACAACAAAAATAACCTTTGGTGACGACATCGCGTTTTTGAAAGAACATACAGAAGTAATTATATTATCTGAATCTTCAGGGAAAGGCCGGGTAGCCGTTTTGCCTGTTCTGCAGGGACGTGCCATAACCAGTACGGCTGACGGGCAGGAGGGTTTGAGTTTCGGTTGGATAAACCGCAAGCTGATAGCATCCGGCAAAACGGAGCAGCATATTAATCTTTATGGTGGTGAGGACCGTTTCTGGATCGGCCCGGAAGGCGGTCAATATTCGATATTTTTCAAGAAAGGTGTACCATTTGATCTTGAGCATTTGTTTATCCCGTCGCCAATCGACACGGAACCTTTCGAGTTGGTTTCCGACACTGAAAACACAGCCGTTCTGAAAAAGAATATGCAGCTCGAGAACTATTCAGGCACCAGGTTCAGGCTTCGGGTAGATCGGATAATCCGGGTATTAGAACAGGCCGAGGCTGTCAAGGCTCTGGGCTTAACTCCGACGTCGGCGGTCAAAATGGTAGCCTTCGAATCTGTTAACAGTATAACCAACACTGGCGAAAAAAACTGGGTCAAGGATACCGGTTTGTTATCGATTTGGATACTGGGTATGTTTAATCCGTCATCGGCAACCACAGTTGTCATCCCTTTCAGAGCCGGTTCGGCGGACGAACTTGGCCCGATTGTGAACGACGCCTATTTCGGCAAGGTACCCGCCGACAGACTGGTTGACA
>DAOWIP010000338.1 GCA_030640865.1 Sedimentisphaerales bacterium
AGTGGTGTATGTGTTGATGATCACCCCGAATCGGTGATTCGTGTTCACTGTAACGACGTAATATCGACAAAAACGCGTCCATAACCGGCACACTCAGGAGCAAGCCGGCCGTCGGCAGCGCAAATACGCCGTTGGTAGTGGCAATTTTTATTGTCAACGCTCCCAATAATAAACCAATAAGCTGCGAACCACTGTCGCCAAGGAAAATCAGTGCCGGCCTGACGTTGAAAAAAAGCACACCTGAAAGTGCGCCTGCCAAGGTCATCGATAATATAGCCGCGCCGTATTCACCCGTAAGAAAGCCCAGCAGCGCCAGCAACAAAGACGTTACCACTCCGATGCCCGTGGCCAAGCCGTCCATACCGTCGATAAAATTAAACGCGTTGCAACTGCCAACCAGCCAGAACAGAGTAAAAGGCACTGCCAGTAATCCCAGCGGCAGTTCAAACACATCAAAAAAACCGCAGCGATTTATTACCAGTCCCGATGCCATCACCACGAGAGCCGCCAACACCTGAAACATCAATTTGTTATGCGGCATCACATGTCGCAGGTCGTCTCGTACACCCATTAACAAAATGAAAAATCCACCAACTAACAAGCACACCTGCGATAAATCCAAATCCAGCCGGTTGACTATTCCATGTGAAAAGCTGACACCGGTTACCTTCAGCCACAAACCTGTTCCTGCCAACGCCAGAAACAGTGGTATTCCTCCCAGTGTCGCCGTTGGATAACGGTGCTGTTTAAGATCACCATCCGGTTTATCCACGGCTCCCCAACGCCTGCTTAATCGTAACATAAATGATGTAAGAATTGTACTTGCCGTTAAGGCTATCAGAAATACCGAACCGGCGATTATAAGTGCCGACTCCCGCCCTGAAATATCCAATAAATTATTAACGCTCAATTTTCTCGCCTCTACGTTTAGATGTTTTTATCTTTGCTGTACTGTGGATGCCGGTATGGGAGTATTTTCCACAAGACCTATATTGAGCGCGCCGCAGTGCTCGATCTGTTCGATAACTTCTTCCTGACTGTGCGGGTCCGCTGTCGCATCGATATATATAGCTTTGCCTACCGCGTGCAGAAGATTCGCGGTTAATTGACTGCGTGGACTTTCGGCATCGTAAATGACCCAATCGAATTGCTGGGCGAGCTTCCTGTCCAACTCCGCAAGGGAAGCCTTGTTCGTCCGGTACAACCAGCCGCTATCACCATCAGGTGTGGATACCTCACGACGGCAGTGCAGAACCTTCAAGTTGGCCACGTCTGTTTCCCGCAATGCCTCGTCCAGCACATTCGGATCGGCCAATACATCACTTATATCGCTTTGGCCTTGCTCCGTTGCGAAAACCCGTCCCAAAGCCGCTCCCTGTGGGTTCATATCCACCAGAACCACCTTGCGGGACGACTGAGCCAACATCAATGCCAGATTGCACGCAAAGGTGGTCTTGCCGCTCTGTGCGCTCAGGCTTGTTACCGCCACGCTCTGCTGAGTGTCTCCGAATCTGCCAAGTAGATTGGCGCTTATCTCTCGAAAAGCAGCGGCCGAGCCGCTACGCTGGTCGGTGTGAACCACTCGACAGCGAGCCGCAAAGGCCACATCCTTCTCGTTGCTTCCCCCCAGTTCGATCCTGCCGATCCGTCCCAGAACGGACGCCGTTTCCCGCACGGCTGATTTCTCTTGTACCTCTGCTGATGAATGTTGAGTAACCTCCGGCGGCGTTGCCGACGGCCAGTACAATACGGGCCAATTCCCCAACGGGCCCATACCTGAAGCCGGCGGAAATGCCATTGACTCTCCAACGGCTGCTCTCGGAGCTATGGAAAATCTATCCAGCGTCAAAATAAACATCACACTGAAAAGCAGACCTAACAAAAGTATCGAAGACGCACGACGCGGGGCGCTCAGCCCTGAAGGATTCGTCGGCACACGTGCCTCATCCACTACCACTATCGGCGAGTCCAACATTTCCTGCTCCAGGCTGAACTGACGAAGTCGTGCAGTACATTTCTTTTTGAACAGGTACGTTGTCTCCAGATCGGCCAGTTTGCTTTTGTATTCCTGATACCAAAGCGATAATTGCGTGGCGTATTGCTTTTGCTGTTCCAGCAGCTTATTGAGCGATTGCTCACGGCTGACCATCGTCGTGTATTGTTCACGCGTCTCTTCGTATAAACTTTCCAACATCCACTGTTTACTCGCGATTAGTCGCGTTTGCGTATCGGCAACCTGTACGCGTATATCTCGAATTTTTTCATGTCCGGACAGATAGACCTGGATCAGGCGTACTTCTTCCTGCTGTAGTTGATTCAGTTTCTGCTGTAATGAAACAACCGTGCGATCGGAATTGATCTGCGGGATATATTCTTCCCCGCCACGTCGATCTCCACTGCCCTGAAGTATATTTTTCAATTGTTCCTGTTTCGACGCCAGTTCAAGACGATCCATATGCACCTGGGATATCTGCTGATTCAGTTGCGCTATCCGGGCCTGTACTACTGCCGGAGCGTCTTCGGCACCGCTGATCCGATGTTCCTGACGGAATTTGTTTATATCATTTGTTAGTGCCTGTTCCTCTTTATCGAACTCGGCAATCTGAGCCTTGATGCGTTCCACAATACGGGCATTATTCATCTGCCGCCGCGCGGTTGACGTCTCGACAAATGTGGCCATAACCTGATTGGCTACGTCTGCCGCCTCGGCGCCACTGTCGCTCATACCGATAATATCAATCAAATGCGAACCCGGAACCGGTTGAATCTTTACTCGCTCACGCATCAAATCGATGACGTCATCTCGGGATGACCAGCCTTTATAGCCACCCGATAACCGCTGCGACGCCTGCGCAAGAACACGCTGGGACTGTAACAGTTCGCATTGCGTCTTGAAATAGTTACCGCCACCGGCCTTCGATGCACCCACCATATCCGCCAGACCTCCTGTCGCGGGATTGTTTCCCATTACCTGCACCTGGGCGACGGCACGGTATTTCGGCCTGCTCAGGAACAACGTCGCGATTGCCACGCTGCCGACAATCAATAAACAAGCGAACAGTTGCCAGCGACGCCGTGCCAGTACTCGCAACGGATGAAAATCATACTGTCCGTCCGGCATCCGTACCTGAGGACTTTCCTGCGTACCATAATTGTTTTTTTGGGCATTCATAATTACGCCTGTTTAACTTTCATATCTATAACATGCCATTTTCGAAACACCCAACCGTTACTGCACTCGACATAAACACTGTTAATAAAAAGTTCCCGGGTTAGTGGAGGGTATCCCCATTTGCTCCGCGGCATCGTATGTTACCGATACTCCGGCGTTCACGCCGCGTCGGAACATTTTGTCAATATCATCAAAGAACTTCTTCGTCGGATCAACCGGGATGATAATCGTGTCGTTGCGGGCCAAAAGCAGATTCACGTGTTTGCCCTCACTTATTTCCTCCAAATCCACGATTATCTCTTTTTCTGTTCCGTCCTCACGCCGTCGGATAATCTTACACTTTTTTTCAGCAGCGATATTCGTCGTTCCGCCCGCACACGAAACCGCCTGTAAGATAGTCAGCGGACGGCGGAATGTTTTCGCTCCGGGCTTCTCCACTTCTCCGGAAAAATACACATAACCTTCATCGGCCGGCCGAATCTTTACTACGTCTCCGGGATAAATCGCCGGGTTAATCCGTCCCGCTCCCTCCTCGGAAAACAGCCGGCTTACTGAGACCACCAGCCGATCCTGACCGTTAAACGATTGCGCCGACCTGTTCAGTCCGTCCGATGTACCCGCGGAATTATACCCACCGCGTAAAATCTCGATGTTCGGGCCCGAACCGTTCACAAGACCACCACTCTGTGCGATAACATCGAGAAGGGTGGAACTATCAGATTGCAGAGCCAGCGCTCCCGGCTGTCGGAC
>DAOWIP010000222.1 GCA_030640865.1 Sedimentisphaerales bacterium
GCCGCCGCTGACGTTATCAGCGAGATTGGCTGTATTTTGCAGTTCGACAGCGCCGCTGGCCTGTAACAACCCTTCCGCGTCAACGGCATCGGTTACCGTCAATTCACCGGTCTGGACGTCCACCATCGAGGCCAGTTCAACACCACCCCGGCCGGATAGTGTCAAGCCGCCGCCATTATTCTTGGTAATGGTATTCAAGGCTCCGAGTTTGCCGGCCCCGGCGTCGAAAGTCTGGCCGCTGCCGCCGTCGGCGGTAACCGCCCCGACGAACTTGATACTGCCGCCGCTGACGTTATCAGCGAGATTGGCTGTATTTTGCAGTTCGACAGCACCAGTAGCCTGTAACAACCCTTCCGCATCGACAACATCGGTTACTGTCAGACCGCCGGCCTGAACATCCACTATCGAGGCCAGTTCAACACCACCCCGGCCGGAGAGTGTCAAGCCACCTGTGCTGGTTTTGGTTATAGAACTCCGGGCTTCGAGTTTTCCGGCCCCGGCACTAAAGGTTTGTACTCCACCGATCGCATTAGCACCATCGGCAATGGTAATATCGTCGTTACTGGTAATATCACCCGCCAGGATAATGTTGGTATCGCCGCCTAATGTGAGCTTACCGGTTGTTGTTTTGTTAATCACCTGAGCCGAGAGAATACCGGCCCCGGCATCAAAGGTCTGTACTCCACCGATTGCCGTAGCGTCATCTTCGAGTGTGATATCGTCGTTGCTGGTAACATCTCCCGCCAGGGCAATGTCGGTATCACCACCTAATGTCAATTTTCCGGTTGTCGTCTTAGTAATCACCTCAGCCGCAAGTTTACCGTCCCCGGCGTCGATGATCTGTACTCCGCCGATCGCAGTGGCATCGTCATCAAGTGTGATGTCGTCGCCGCTGGTTACATTGCCCGCCAGGACGATATTAGAATTGCCTCCCAATGTCAGTTTACCAGTTGTTGTCTTGGTAATAACCTTGGCCGTAAGAGTTCCTGCACCGGCGTCGATGGCCTGAGCTCCACCGGTCGCCGTGGCATCATCGGCAAGGGTAATATCACTGTTACTGGTAACATTACCCGTTAGGCTAATATCGGTATTGCCACCCAATGTCAGCTTACCTGCTGTCGTCTTGCGAATCGACTTGGCCGATAGAATACCGGCCCCGGCGTCGATAGTCTGTACTCCGCCGGTCGCCGTTGCATTATCGGCAATGGTAATATCATCATTACTGGTAACGTTCCCTGCCAAGGTGATGTCGGTATTGCCGCCCAATGTCAGCTTGCCGGCCGTCGTTTTGGTAATAACCTTAGCCGAGAGAGTGCCTGCCCCGGCGTCGATGGTCTGCGTTCCGCCGGTTGCCGTTGCATTATCGGCAAGGGTAATATCGTCATTACTGGTAACATCCCCTGCCAGGGCAATGTCGGTATTGCCGCCCAATGTCAGCTTACCGGCTGTTGTTTTGTTAATCGCCTGTGCCGAGAGAGTACCGGCCCCCGCGTCGATGGTTTGTACTCCGCCGGTTGCCGTGGCATTATCGGCAAGGGTGATATCATCATTACTGGTAACGTCCCCCGCCAGGGTAATGTCGGTATTGCCGCCCAATGTCAGCTTACCGGCTGTTGTTTTGTTAATCGCCTGTGCCGAGAGAGTGCCGGCTCCTGCGTCGATGGTTTGTACGCTGCCGGTCGCCGTGGCATCATCATCGAGCGTGATATCGTCATTACTGGTTACGTTACCCGCCAGTATGATGTCGGTATTGCCGCCCAATGTCAGCTTACCGGCTGTTGTTTTGTTAATTGCCTGTGCCGAGAGAGTTCCGGCCCCTGCGTCGATGGTCTGTACTCCGCCGGTCGCCGTGGCATTGTCATCGAGCGTGATGTCGTCTCCGCTGGTTACATTGCCTGCCAGAGTAATGTCGGTATTGCCGCCCAATGTCAGCTTACCGACTGTCGTCTTGTTAATCGCCTGGGCTAAAAGAATCCCAGTCCCGGCGTCAAATGTCTGATCCACGCCGTCGGCGGTAACCGCGTTGTCAAATGTAATACCAATCCCTGTAACATTGCCGGCGAGATTATTATTAACGCCCTGCAGGTGTACCAGACCCACTGCTTTCAGTAATCTTTCCGCATCCACGTCGGAGGTAATAGTCAAACCCCCATCATTTACCACCACATCATCTTTGAGCACCGCCCCTGTACCGCCGGAAAGGGTCAGTTCGCCTGTGGTGTTTTTCGTCAACGTGCTCTCTGCCAAAAGTGTGCCCACAGCACTGATTACCTGGTCCTGGCTGGCTACGGTTCCGTCCAGTACGCCGGCTCCTTTGAGCGTCATGTCGCCGGCCGCCGTCAGATTATGAGCTGCGTCGAAAGCACTCTCGAACACCAGATCGCCAACATCCGTCTGCAACTCGACATCGACATCGATTTTATTGCCGGCGTCGGCTGTAAGGACATTTATGGTTGAGGGATTATTCTCGAATGTTATTACATCACCAGCCGTTAATTTCAGAGCGGTGATGGTAGCGTCATCGCCGGGAACGATGTTATCAATATTAATTACACCCGCGTTATTGGAAACCAGTTCCAGAACGTTCGCGTGGATATTACCAAGATCAACACCGGAAATATTCAGTCCGCCAACCACAACCGCATCACCCAGCCCTATTCCCTGTTCGTTGGCGTTGATGATCTTCACATTGTCATTACCGCCGTTGGCGTTTATATTGTTGATTGTCAATCCGTCTGTTTCGCTGAGATAAATACCACCGCCGTTCGCTATCGCGTTGAGCAGTGTAGTTACTTCCGTATCGATCTCCGCTCCATCAGCCCCGATTGCCGCGGCCGCGTTCATATCCAGATTGTTCGTCGTAATTTTCTTACTGTTATCGCCGTCCGTTATAGAGCCTGTCGCGATAAGCATAACCGTATCCGACGCCGAAATCGCGTGAACCTCGATGTCATCCCCTGCCAGTCCGACCATCCTGCCGAGGCCGGCTGCCGCTACGTCCTCGGCGATTATGCCGGCCGAATTGGTAACAAACACATCACCATTAACAGTACTCTTGACATCAGCTAAGGTTATATTGCCGGTATTTGAAATGACTATACTGTTCTTTGCCGCTGCCGTCAGTGTTCCCAATTTGGTGTCAATTTGTCCACCCAAGCTCGCCACGCCGATATTAGTCTCGGCTGTCAGGGTTGCCCCGGCGGCCTCAATCTTGGTGCTGCCACTGCCGATGCCGGTTTCCTCGATTGCCCCGGCATGGGCGGTTAGTATAACCTGATCGACTGCTTTTACCAGCCCGTCCAAGGCGATGCTCCCTGAACCGCCAGGTTGGCCGGCCTCCACATTGATATCACTGCCGGCATTGACTGTTTCCAGGCTACCGGTGGCTTCAATACTTACACCACCGGTATTATCTGTCCCCGCCCGGATGTCAATAAGGTCATCGGCTGTGACCGCCGCCGCGATGTCTATATTGTCTGTGGATGCGATATGTACTGTCGTCGGATCGATCTCGGCATTGATTGTTACCGTACCTGTTGCGTTAATCACAACCGCACCGTTGGATGTAACCTTGTCGGCGCCGATACCGTCACCTATGTTGATTATCCCGCCGTTCAATCCAAGACCGCCGTTAGCGGTAATATTGGCATTCAAGTCAATGCCGCCGATGCCTGTGTCTATTGCCAAAATACTGGAATCGCTGTCTGTTACATTATCGTTGAAAGTAAGCGACCCATTACTAATTGATGTAAGTGAGACGTTATCTTCAAGAGAGACCGTACCGTTGAAAGTGAAGGCCGCGGCTGGGTCGTCCGCCATAAAATCACCCGCCAGACCAGTGTTTGTCAGAACATTGGAACTCATACTGTACATCATTGCCATATCACCGGCGTCAACACGTAGTCGCACATCTCTATCGACTATAACGTCCTCATCGAAGAATCCTGTTTCAATCTGAAGTTCGTCATTGGCAATCGCACCGGCGATGCCCGCTTCGATTGAGGAATGATACGTTGGTGTTGGCCTGGTAACATTTGTTACCGGAGCAAACGGATTGCCGCCGGGACCGTCTAACCACGGGGTATAAATAACACTGTCAGGAACAACTTCCGTAATAACAACCCCATGAGAACCTGTGTTGAATTTGTTGCTTGCTATTTCCGGGCCGTCCGCGCTGCCCCACCAGCTATTGGTAACATCGACAATTTCAGTAGTATGATCGAAGTCCAGCCCCGCAGTGGTACTGTTTGACAAATCGTTGTTGCTGATGACGAAATTGCTGCTCAGTATATGCACACCATCCCCGATCCTGACGGCCTTATCGTTACCGGAAAAGTTGTTATCGCTTACAGTAACAGTAGTCATATCGCCGGGAGCAACCGGGCTGTATTCGGCTATGCGCAGGCCGTAAGTGCTGTTGGTAACCGTATTGTTACTGATGGCCAGATCGGATGTCCCGCCGCCGTTGCTGATGACGATACCACCTGATCCGGTGAAGCCGTTAATAATATTTCCGCTGATAATTGATGTTCCGTCATCTGTTCTGACACCAGAAAACTGTATGCCATAGGCACCAGGCCCATTCAGGATATTATTAGATACGTCTATATCTGTTACTTCCGGCCCCCAGATACCACCGTCGCCGGCATCTGTTACATTAATCGTGTTGTAGCTGATAGTCAGGTCGGTCGCCCCGGCCGCGCCAATCGAAATAGCCATACTGGCGTTGCCTGTTGTATCGAGCGTGTTATTGGAAATCGTTACATTGGAAGGGGCGTTCGCCAACTGCGTTAAAAACGTTGTGGCGCCACCGCTCAGGATTGTAAAACCATCGTCCGAACCACCGCCCAGTGTAAAACCGTCGGCTGAACCCTGAATGTCGATACCGACACCATCAATGAGTTGTACCGTTGCTGCGGCCATACCATTTTCGCTTTCCAGAGTCAGGCCGCTTACGTTACTAATGGTAAGATCCTCGGTAAATATTCCGTCGCCGACTGTTACGGTAGCGTTATTCGCCGCGATGTCGATACCGTCCTGAATACTGCCCGACAGATTTACATTGACCGTATCAACCGTGCCTTCGAGAAGTCCCGCTCCGCTGTCCAGATCGGCCGCCAGTGTTGCCTTATCGTTGCTGATGGTGATACCGCCGGTTGCCGTAATCGTACCGCCGGTGTTGTTGAAATTGTCCCCACTGCTGGTAAAGCTACCACCATTGGTGTTAATCGCAGCATTAATATTGACTGAGCCGGTTCCGGTGGGGGCTGTAGCGCCGGCATCGTTGGCGGAGAAAAGGATATCGCCGCCCAAAGTGGTAATAGATTGATTGACGGTAATATCGTTACCGGCCTGAGCCGAGATGCCGGAATTGATATTTAACATATTTACGGGTTCGCTAAATGTTATATCATTTTCGGCCTGAAGTACGACGTTGCTGCCCGTCGCGGCTGTTTCCAGGGCGAGAATACCGATCTTTGTATCGCCGTTGCTGTCAGGAGGATCAAACAAATCGGGATCGCCGAATTCATCAACATCCGCTGGGTCGAGGGTTTCCAAGTCAGGATGGGCGTTGCCAACAATCTCGATATTGGTCGGGTCCAGTAACAGCGTCCCTGTCTTGCCCTGCGGTGCCCGGGTGTCAACTTTGCCCGCGAAAGTCAGAGATTTTTTGCCTGATACTTCCACAAAACCTCCGTCGCCGCCATTAGCTCCGCCGCGTGCGCTAATCTCACCGAAATAGCTGGTCTTTCCGTCTGCCCAGACGACAACCTTGCCGCCGTCGCCGTTTGTAACCGCGTCGGCACCGATTGTTGAATCGCCGCTGACATAAGTCGTCTCGGCGGTTGGCAGTTCACCTTTACCCTGATAATCACCGCCGATTAAGACTGTTCCCCCGCCGCTGTCGCCGGATGCATCGACATCCGCTCCAAACAGCCCCACTTTTTCACCTGTTATCTTGATATTGCCGCCTCTGTTTCCTTCGCCAGCTGCTGACGCATCGATTGAACCGCTCACAGACACGACCCCTTTTGCGCCGCCATCGAGGGTAATTTCCTCGGCCTGGACCTTCCCTGTCGTGCGGATTGCCATCGAATAGAGGTCTCCCGCGCCGAAGGTAACTGTTCCGCCCTTTGCCTGGACTGAACCGCTGTTTTCCACGCCCACCGCGTCTGTCTTACTATCAGCCGCCAAGTTGCTCGCAGCATCGGCCTTCTCTCCGGCGATTTTCACAAAGACATTATCGTTGACTTTGCCGATATACACATCCTCACCGGCCAAAAACATCACTACGCCGTCATCAGCGGTTATACTGCCCTGATTGGCGACATGACTTCCGATAAGACTGACCATATCCGCGTTGATAGCGCCCGAATTGACCACTGCGCCGGTTACATCAGTGAAATGATCGATCCCGCGCAGAAAATCTCCGTCGGCAATGTTCCCAGCCGCTGCGTAGATCGCTCCCACATCGACAAAGGCTCCATGGCCGAAATACACGCCCGCCGGATTGGTGATATAGACCTGCCCGTTTGCCAGTAATGAACCGTCTATATGTGTCGGATCGATGCTTTGCACACGGTTCAGCACCCGCGACATCGCGTTTGGCTGAATGAACTGTACGGTCTCATTGCTGAGAATATCGAAACCACTGTAGTTGATGATACTGTTGTGGCTGGCCTGAATCTGTGTCAGGTCCCCCGCCCGCGAAAAACTTACGTCTCCGCTGACCACCTGTTCACCCTGCGGCGCGGCCCATACCGGCGCCACCGGTTGAATTGCCATCATCAAGGTTACAAACACCTTCACAAAGAACACAACGTTACTTCCTCGTTTGGTTGACATTTTTAATTCCTCAGTATTCATAATGTTAAAACTCCTCTCCTTTGTTTTTTAATCTTAAAATTTTAAATTATTAAATCATTAAAAAAGTACTGTCCCGACAAAATGGATACGGCTGTCGCCGCTTTTGACATTTTCGTCCCCGCTTTGCACATTATCAAGGGCAATGCCCCAATCGACGCGTAAGTTAATACGCCGTGTAAATTGTAGTTCGACGCCGACGCCGGTACCCAGTAGTCGCTGATTAGTTTCGTAGTTTGGGTCCCGATCAACTATGTTTGTTCGGCCGAAATCGATAAACGTCCGGAATATCAAATCCCAGTCCGGGCGACTATAAAGTTGCTGCGGCGCCCACCGGAATGGTTTGCCGAGCAGTTTTCCAGGTTGACGTTCGATCTTAAATGTTTTCGGCAGATGAAAACGGTATTCTGTGCTGGCAATCAACGTCGAATCACCGTTGACGAGCGATTCCGGGTATCCACGCACCGAATAAAAACCTCCTACTACGCCCACGGCCTGCGGAACTAACCGATGGTCGAAGGAATATTGGCCTCGGAACATAACCGATATTTCATGGGCCAGGGTCGAGCTTTTTTCCGTTTTGATGTCTTTCCAGGCCTTGCGGTTCAGTACAGGCTCCAGATAAAACGAGTGTATGAAATCCCATTTCAGAACTGACCAGTCATCGTCGGTATATAAGCGACCTAACGCTTCCAGATCTTCACCTTTTTTGGCTGTGTCCGCCATGCCCGGCAGATTCTGCTCATATTCTATCCGGCCGAACGTTCTGGCTGTTCCGGTAAAGCGTTCCAGGCGTAAGCCGGCTGAAGGCAGAAAGAAATCAGATTCACCTTTAAGTTGGCCGACTTCGTTTTCCACACTGACATTTCGCCAGCGAGCTCCGGCGAACAGGTCCAGGAACAGTTCATTGTGTTGAAAAATATTTTTTGCCAGTTCACCACCGGCGGACCATTCATCGCTATGGAATTCTTCGTCGGCAAAGCCTACTTCGGACGCGTCAAACTGGCCCCATGTTCCGAAAACCCGCCATCGCATACCCTCCAGATCAAGCAGCGGCGCATCATAGGAACCTATGATGGAA
>DAOWIP010000164.1 GCA_030640865.1 Sedimentisphaerales bacterium
CGATTGCCAGGGCCATAATCCCGCCCAGGGCATCGATTTCACGGACGATCTGACCCTTGGCCAACCCTCCGATTGCCGGGTTACAACTCATCTGTGCGATGGTGTCAATACCTATGGTTACCAGTGCTACCCTTATGCCCAGCCTTGCCGCCGCATAAGCCGCTTCTACTCCCGCATGGCCGCCGCCCACCACTATAACTTCATAACTGTTATCGTTCATCTTTACTTACTGACCAGTGCAACAGCCGAGGCAATCGCCATATTGCCGGTATGGCTGATACTAATACTGACTGTCTCGATGCCCATTTTTTGAGCGATTTGTGCCAACTTACCACTGAGTTTGACTTCCGGTTTGCCGGCTGGATTATTGATCGTTTCGACATCGGTCCAGGCCACGCCGCCGGTCCAGCCTGTCCCCAACATTTTCATTACCGCTTCCTTAACCGCGAATCGGCCTGCCAGCCGCTCGGCGCGATTCCGGTATCGGCTGCAATACTGCTGCTCGGTTGGCGTAAAGACCCGGTTCAGGAACCGTTCTTCGTGTTTTTGGAGTAGCTGTTCGATCTTCAGGCAGTCAACTATATCTATGCCTTGCAAAATATCGGTTGCGTGTGTTTTCGACATCCTGATTCCTCATTTCTTCCGTCTTTCTCACAACTCACAACTCATAACTCACAACTCATTCATAATCGCCCAGCCGATGACCCCGACAGTAACACTGAGTATTATCAATATTTTTATCCACAATATGATTTTACAGAAGCGTCGCAGTTTTTTCGGTTGTGCTGACAGGTGGTACAGAAAATCCCTTCGTGAGGCAATACTGGAATGGCGCCAGGACCGTGTTTCCGTGGCGATACCGTTGAGAAACGCAATCCTTTGCAGCGTTGATCCCATAATGTACGCTCCCCGTTCTCCCAGTCTCTCGCTCTCATTCTGCGGATCGACTGACATTGCCGCGTGCATATCCGCTTGTCGTTCGAAGCGGCGGGACACCCAGCCGAACAGCAATATCCAGCTTATCATCAGCAACACTCCTGCTCCATTGATAAACCATACCGCGTATTTAACCGGAAGCTGTTCCGTTATGGTCGTCTTGTTCAGCAAGTCTCCTGTTCCCTGCAACAGCAGGAACGTAACGGACCCTGCTCCGAGGATAAACAGAATCAGGAACAAAATATGATGGTGTTTGATATGACCGGCTTCATGCGCGAAAACCGCCTCGATCTGTTCATCGCTCATGTTTTCTATCAGGTTATCACTAAGCATAACGTAGCGTATTTGGCGTACCAGCCCCATCACGGCCGCGTTGGCCACGGCGCTGTATGTATCCCAGAGCAGAATATCGCGATAGCCCAGTTTGATTTTTCGGCAGAATTCTTCCAGTCGCGTTCGTAGCGGACCGTCGGGCAGTGTGCGTGTCAACCAGATTCGCCGCAGCAGCAAAGGCGAGAAAATAAAAATTGTCGCCGCGCCGGCTGCTACTATTATCTCGCCGGCGTAAGAAACAAAATTGCTTGCGGCCTCTTCTGCCGGAAAAAAGTTATCCACGAACAAACACACCACATCTTTCAGGGCCAGCATCAACATCAGCGGGACGAGTATGATCAATAATCCATGTCGTATCTGGAAAGATACATATTGCCGCCGCGTCCAGACCGGCCGGGCTGACAGTCCCTCCGCCAACTGACCGGCCACTACATACTCACGTATATAACGATTGATCGGGTAGAAGCAGTACCATTTAATAAACAACATAATAATAAATGGGGCCAGCAGAACAACTTCGTCCGCCAGTACTACTCGCCGCAGATGCCACTCAACAACTGTGAGGTGTCCCCAGCCCCCTATAGTCAATTGAGTCGCGAACGTAACAACGATGACTATCCGCGTCAGGAGATCGATTCTGCCCGGCAGACGCAGTGATGAGCGGTTGGGTATGCCCACCCGTTCCATACGTCGCAGGAATATATGAGAGGTTGTTCTCATCAGGGACCATAACAGAAGTATCGTACCTGCTGTGAACGACACAGCGGAAAGACCGCTTAAATGACCTGATGTCCCCGGAAGCATATCCTGTGGTGTACTGCTTGCGTTTTCGCCTGCCAACAATGCGATAAAAACCGCTATGATTACCGTGAACTGCATTTGTCTCTCTTTACCACTCTAAAAACATGGGGTGGCATGTTTTTGCGAAGCATAAACATGTAGGATTACATACATGCCTATCCCGGCTATGCCGGTAAAGGCATGCCACCCACCGTCAAAATATATGTCCCGTAGGGACAAATGATAATAGCCCAGCGATTTATCGCTGGGGGACTTGTTCAACTGTGCTTTTTAGTCCCGTAGGAACGATTGAAAATGGATATACCTTAATATAGTGCAACCGGCAACATTATAAATAAACCCACCGATAAACGTTCGATGTGTTTCCGTGTACCGCTGGCGTCTCGCCTGCAAAAATAAATAGAGACTCTCATCCAAAAAAGTTGGCGATTTTATCAAGGTTTTGTACGCAAAACCTTGGAGTTTAACGCTTTATGGCCTCCGGCATGTATGGTACAATACTCCTGTCGTCACGGGGGATAGGGCAACGCAGGAGTGCGACCCGAGCACCGTGGCGGTGCCAGCGGCATTGCCGCTTTTTCTCTGCCCGCGTTGCGGGCGGCATGGGGTTGGTGTCTTCTTTGATGCCAACCCTTTATGATTATGCCGGTTGCTGCAATGCGATAAACTCCAGTCC
>DAOWIP010000443.1 GCA_030640865.1 Sedimentisphaerales bacterium
CGAGAAAAAATACTCTTTTTCGGGGTGGAGAATTTTACTTTTTCAATTTTTACACATAATCTACTTTCAGGTGAAAGCAACTTAAAAACAGCCAAAAGGTTATAAACAGCCGCATGATACCTGATGAAATGAAATATTCTGCTTTTCATTTTGTTGCTTTCACCTGCTGAACAGCCCCTCTTGTAAAAATTGAAAAAGTCAAATTCGGAGCGACAAAAAAGGAAGATTTTTTCGGTGGCAATTCTATTCATCCATTTTCTTCTATTCGATGTTCAACTCTTTAATCTTCGATTTTCAATCTCAAATCTCAAATTCTTTACCACTCTTCCACCCGTTCACTCTTTTACCCGTCCACCCGTTCATCCCCGAGCAAACCATCAATAACAGAGCGGTCCACCGATGAATCATCTGTTTTGTTTTTTTCCACCTCGGCTGTATCTACGGGCGTAGTCGGGCCTGAAGGCTCGGCTGTTTTATCGACTGGAGTTGGCGTTACTTTGGTGAGCGGGCTTTCGACTAATGATTCGAGCACATCCTGACGAACGGCATCGGTTTCGATCTGCTCTAATTGTGTTTCCGTTTCGGTTGTTTCGGTCGTATCGGCCGTAGGTTGTTGTGGCGAGACTAATTGTTCGAGAACTACTTTCGACTCATCTTGTAACGGCAGTGAACTGGTGAGAAAATCACTTACTCCGGCCCCCATCGTAGCGCCTGACGTTTCTACTTCTGCCGCTTGTGCCTTGGATACGATATGCAGGAAGACATCTTCGAGTTTATCGCGTGGCGTGCTTACTGTTATTTGCCGATCGTCTTTTGGACATTCGTCTCGGATGATATTTTCGATTTTATTCAGGGTTTGTTTTGAGAGCGTCGGGCTTACTATCTGGGTAAATCGTCCACGTGTAAGCATCTCTTCGACTGTCCCTTCGGCCTGGACTTTACCTCCGTAGAGGATACAGATACGGTCGCAGACGTCTTCGACATCTGCCAGCAGATGGCTGCACAGCAGCACGGTTTTACCGCGCCTGCCGAGTTCGCGAACGAGGTCTTTTATTTGTCGGGTACCGATCGGGTCCAGTCCTGCCGTCGGTTCGTCGAGGATCAGCAGGTCCGGATCGTTTATCAGCGCCTGCGCCAACCCGATACGTCGGATCATTCCTTTGGAGTACTCGCCTATGGGCCGATGTACCGCGCTTGCAAGCCCCACCATTTCTAACAGGCTGTCGATTCGTTTGCGGCGTTGCTGCCGTGGCAGGCCGAACAGACGGCCATAAAAATCAAGTGTTTCGCCGGCGTTCAGGAACGGATAGAGGTACGACTCTTCGGGCAGATAGCCTATATATGCGTTGGTTTTTATATCGCCTGGCGAACTGCCCAGGACTCGCGCTCTGCCGCGTGTCGGATATAGTAATCCCAGCAGCATTTTGATGGTGGTGCTTTTGCCGGAGCCGTTGGGCCCTAACAGACCGAAGACTTCTTGTGGCCGAACTTCCAGATCGAGGTTATCGACAGCGATAACCTTCTGGTGTCCCCAGAAATCGCGAAAGACTTTCGTCAGTCCCATCGTTTGAATTACCGGATTTTGTTGTTTATCAGACATTCCAATTTACCACTTCAATCGTGCCCATCTTCTTAGCCCCCCATGTTAATGGGGGATCATTCCCGCGAAGGCGGGAATCCAGTTTATTAGCCCCCGATGTAAAATCGGGGGATTCTTCTCTTTATTATAGCCCTGAAAGGGCAAAATAGTCTTGTAGATAGCCCAGGGCAACGCCCTGGATAGAAGGAACAATATATATTTTTACGCCCTGTTCAAATTAAAGGTGTCTGGTACTTTTTTTGTGTTTCACACCTTCTCACTTTCTCACCTTTCACACTTTCACGGCTTCCCACTCTTTCACTCTTTCACATCAATTTTTATCTTTTTTTTTTGCCGTGAAAGCCGAAAGGTTGTTTGGGCTTAGCTTCTTCGGCAATCATATACTTTAGCACATCAAAAACCTGCTGGAATTTTTCATCATATTTACGTTCCATCGATTCGATTTTACGGCGTAAAAGGGCATTGTCAGCAAGGATTTGCCGCAGTTTTACAAAGGTTCGAACTATGGCGATATTGACCTCAACAGCGCGTTTGCTCCGCAGAACGCTGGATAGCATCGCCACACCCTGCTCGGTGAAGGCGTAAGGATTATACCGCCTGCCTCCCCAACTTGAGGTCACAATTTGTGATCTCAACTTTGAAAATTCGGGGCCTGAAAGCTGGAACATAAAATCGGATGGGAAACGGTCGATATTACGTTTTACTGCCTGAATTAATACCTTCGTTTCAACGCCATACAATTTCGCTAAATCCTTATCCAGCATCACCTTTTGCTTGCGGATAAGATATATGCACTGCTGGATTCGCTCGGCTGGGATAATTAAACCTGTTTTCTTGGCCATATCTTCTTTTTTCGTTCTTCCTGGTAAATTAAAGGTGTCCGGTACCTTTATTGTTCTTCTTAACGATCTATTCTGTTATGTAGTTAAGTAGGGTGTGATGTATCGCACCATTCCTTTCTTTCGAATTAAAGATGTTCTCTATGCTTGCAAGAGCAAAATCGAATTTTTTTTAACAATTTTCCCAACAGCTTTTCCACAGCATGTTTCAACTGAAAATAGTATGTATTTATTTGACGGAATTACTTA
>DAOWIP010000345.1 GCA_030640865.1 Sedimentisphaerales bacterium
AATAACAACCACACAAAAAACCGAAACCGAAAAAACCGCCCTCGAAGAAGAACCGCTCGCCGAAGAAATAAGTTTCGAGGATTTTATGAAGGTCGATCTCCGTGTTGCACGCGTGGTTAAGGCAGAATATGTCGAAGGAGCAGATAAACTGCTGCGTTTGGAATTGGACCTCGGCGGCCAAAGCCGAACTGTTTTGGCAGGTATCCGTCAGGCATATAACCCCGATGACCTGGTAGGCAAACTAATGATTATGGCGGCTAACCTGGCGCCACGCAAAATGAAGTTCGGCACAAGCGAGGGTATGGTCCTGGCAGCAGGGCCGGGCGGGAAAGATATTTTTGCCCTGAGGGTCGATGAAGGCGCAAAACCCGGACAACGGGTACATTGAGTATATGGATAAACCTGTTAAAAGTATTGAGCAGATATTCAGTGATGACGGCCGTTACCCTATTGAAGCGGTGGAGTTTGTCAGGGAGGGACTGAGTTATACCGCTGATAAATATCATTCTTCGTCGGTGCACACAAAAGAAGAAGCGGCGATTCCTCGCCATGTCAGCGGTTCGCAATTGTGCGAAGGCCTTCGCGAGTTAGCCCAGAAACGCTGGGGCCTGCTGGCTCGACAAGTGCTCAAACGCTGGAATATTACCAGCACCAGCGATTTCGGAGCGATCGTATTCCTACTGGTGAACAACGGCTGGATGCGAAAACAACCTCACGATTCTATCGAGGATTTCGACAGTATATATGACTTTGTCGATGCCTTTGACCATAGCTACGAAATTTCGCTTGATTGACGCCAGCGTCAAAAGTTTAGCTCGACCGTGATATCAGACTGGGATCGCATATTTTAATGGTCGTTCGGCACTTTTGGCGGAGACATCTTGATTAGTGAAAAATATGCATAAGTAGGGCTTGCTGAATGTTCTATTTTCCATAAACCCCTTAAGGCTAAGAACTTATATGTTTTTTGCCCTTTTTTGCCGCCTTGACAAACCACTAAGCAAGCCAATTGGTTTGAATGTAAAGTAAATTGACTTGGTTGTAAAGTGAATTTATTTAGCCATAAATCAAATTGATTTTGTCATAAAGTAAATCGGCCCGCCAACCCGCGATTTTACATCGGAAGTTGTTTAAGCAAGATGATTGCGGCTAAAGAGCCGACTGCTATCAGACTTACGGCCAAAACGACGACCAGCAGCCAGGTGAATCGGCGGTTCTGTCGCCTGATCATCGTATGCAACTGCTGCTCATTCTTTTCGAGCATTTCACCCATATTAGCCAATGAGACAGTCTGGGCCTTGGAGTTGTTGAGCATACCCTGGACGGTGCCGTCGAACCGGTTAAAGGACTCAGTCATACGGACGCCGCTCTCGACGGAATCTTCCATCTGATGGGCGATATCTCCGAGCCTGTCCACCTGCTGGCGATTCAGGTCGGGCAGTGCCTTGACGATTTCGACTACCTGCTGATTGCGGAGAGTATGTTCTTTTATCTCCTGTGCCAGTTTTTGTACCGAACGGCCCTGGGCCTCGACATTTTCAGGCAGCGCCCGCATAAAGTCGCCTGTCTGAGCCAGATTGTCGATCAGGTCCTTGTTCTGGTCGTGCTGCCGGACGACATTGTCGTTAAGTGATTCGAGCACATCCACCAGACGGTTGAAACTTCCTTCCAGGGCGGCAAGCTGCACTTCCTTTTTGTTACCGCGGGTTGATAAGGTTGAGGGGGCTTCATCTTTGTTTTTCCCTTCGACCGGTTCTACAACCAGGCCCTCCGCGTCGTGATGAACCACCTCCAGGCCGTCCCTTGAGGTCTGCGAATGGCGTAACCACCCTCCCATCCGTTTCCAGAGCGATACTTTCTCCATATCTTCACTCCCATGTTAATTTATACCAATACTATAGTTCTGTCATTCCAACTATTTTAAACTGAAGGTGTAGCCTGTAGCAAGCACTATTTACTTTTTATTGTGGGATTTCGGTCAAGATTTTGTTATATGTCCTTATGTAATCCGGAGATACCGACAGAATTGACAGGGAACAATCCCTCGGAGCATCTAAAAATGAGCAGGTCTTCACGAAAAGCGCGAACTCCGATGTCAAGACGGCAACGGCGAATAATGGCAACAACAACGGCTGTTGTGATGATGGGGCTGTTCGCAATGTCCCGACTGAGCGTTTTCAAGACCGGCCCGGTCGGGGACCGCCAGCTCTACAATGACCAAACCTTCACGGTTATTAAAGTCGTTGACGGTGATACGCTCGACCTGAACGTTGCCGATCCCAAAGCCGGCCGAGAGCATACCCGCGTGCGTCTGTGGGGCGTTGACACACCGGAGACCAAACACCCCCGCTATGGCGAGATGTACTGGGGGCCGCAGGCGGCAAAGTTCGCTCGTGAAAAAACGCTTCATCAGCAGGTTCGTGTCATTTTAGAACCTGACGAAAAAAACCGCGGAAAATTCGGACGACTGCTTGCATATATTTATCCGCCAAACGGAAAGATGCTCAACGAAGAACTAATCAAACTCGGCTACGGCTATGCCGACCCGCGTTTCCGACATATGCTCCGCAAAAAGTTTCTGCAACTACAAAAAGAAGC
>DAOWIP010000430.1 GCA_030640865.1 Sedimentisphaerales bacterium
ACAAATGGCAAAATGGTTGAAATTCCGTAAAAATCAGGAGAAAAGTCGTTTGGGCAGAGTCCGGAAGTTGGGGGTACGGGGGGGGAAATTCAGGCCTCTGGGGTCCCAAGCGAATTTTCTCGGCGGTAACACATTATTGTTTAGACTGTTGTGAGTGTTGCACTTCAGATCAAAAACCAAGAACGAAATTGATTCCTTCTTTTTCCTCTCTTCTCTCTTTCTCACAACTCACCACCCACAACTCACAACTTTCTTTTCTTCTTCGCTTCAGCCCAGATAGACTATATCTCCGGGTTTGAGTGGTCGTAGCTGTGCTCGTTTGCGGGCCAGTTCATCGGCATCGAGTGCGAACAGGGACGATATTTCGATAATAACATCTGCTGAGCCGTCTTTTTTACGGGGAACTTTGATACCTGCGGCTTCCATCCAGCGGGCAGCCCGTTTGATTTGCAACTGTTGTGAGGAGTGCAGGCTGTCAACCCCGGCGGTGTTTTTTATTGGTGCGAATTGTTCGCTGCGTTCGATCTCGAGCGTAACGGATTTTGCTGCCAGCGGCAGAGCGTCGAAGACGAAGGTTTCCAGTTTGATTGCGTTAGGTTGGTCTGGGTTGATGCGGTTGCCGTTTTCGTCGAGATAGGGGACTCGTTTATCGGCGCGGTGCCAGGGCAGTGAAAAGCCGCGACTATTGATTCGTTCGACAAAAGCGCGGCTGACTATATGGATGGCGATACTGCCCCACTTGAACATCAGGCTGTCGTCGTCGCCGTGTTGGTGGGCTAATTCGTCGGGCAGGTCGCTATATTCGATTACCATTGTTCGTCCGTCGGCGATAGCGAAGTTACCGACCTTTTCCAATGGGTCGCATTTGAGAACGGCTTTACTGGACATCTCGGCCCCGTCCAGGGCATGCAATCCGATGAAAAGTGGATCAGCCACATAGACCAGGGGATTATCTATCTGGAAATAGCTGATATATTCGACGCCGCGGCTGGCCATATCTGCCAGGGCGCCGCTTTTATAGACTGCCCGTAGCGACCCGCCGTGTCCATCCGGCGAGGTAGCCACACGGTGTCGTTCGGCGAGCATCATTTTACCGTTTTTGTCGAAGCTGGGCATCATCCCCTGCCGGAAAAAGACAATGTTGGCCGGATCGAGTCCGAAGTATTTTTTTTCTTTGAAGAAGATAATGGTGTCGTCGTAATTTGCCGGGCTGGTCATGATATACCAGGGTACGATACTGTTATAGCACCGTTGGGTAGCGATAATCCCTTCTGCGAAAACCTGGAATAACGGCTTGTTTCGCAGGCAGGTGGCAGGCAGACTTCCCTTTGGACCGTCAAACATCAGACGGGTACCCATCCCGCCGGCCACGGTAAAAACAGCAACCTTATGTTCAGCGATCAGTCTTTCGCCGTATTCGCGGGCCTGCTGGTATTTCTTTTGTAGTTCCGGTGGGCAGTGGGCCGGATAGACCGGTGCCGGCGTAATTTCTTTGGGTATGTCGATTTTCGGTTTTTGGTGGACATAACGCGTGATCAGTTCATTAACCAGCGTCATATCAATACTTTTCACATCTTCCAGAAGCCGAAGTTTTTCTTCCTGACTGAGCTGAGCCGCGAATTGCATCAGGTGTTCCTGTCCATGTCGGCGTAGCAGCCTTACGCCGGCCTCGATTCTGCTGCGAATGGTCTGGGCCATCGGTTGTGCATCCTTTACTTGTCTGATTTCATTATTTTATCTGAAGGTACTCTATTATCCGGATTATCGGGTATATGTCCAGTTAAATAGTACCTGTTGCGGAAGGTAGGGGCGCCCCTGTGTGGTCGCCCAAAAATGCTGACTATTTCCTGTTGTGGAAGAGTAAGATATAATGTGCCACGGCCGTATCGGCCGTGTTTTATTACGTTCTTCATACTTTATGCCGATAAAGATTTTATGTTGAATCCTAATGCCAAATCGACAAGCCGATTTTTCCTGCGAGGGCGGTTGCTGACAAATGTTCTGGTTATAGGACTATCTTATCTTGTGGGACTATCTCAGCAGTTATCGGAGCCTTATCACTATTGCCACGCCATTGACGACCCGCTGTCTCAGCAGAAATCGCTTGTCTGCCAGGTATTCGGCGAGTATTCGGTCCGCGGTACGAAGATACATCTGGCCAGTGTACGGCGGATGTTTAATACAGGCGTTAGAAAACTTTCCGGCGAGGACGACCTGGCCAAGGCTTGGCGGCATTTCATTCATGATGATGACATCGTCGCCCTGAAATTCACCAGTGTGGGCAGTCACGAACTTGGCACGAATCGAGCCGCGGCCGCGGCCCTGCTGCAGAGTCTTTATCAGGCGGGATTCAAGCCCAGGAACTTTATGCTGGTGGGCCTGGACGAGCTGCCTGATGAAGCGAAGGGGACTCGGCCCTGTCACTACGGCTGGCAGAAGGAAAATATCGATTTTGGTAGTGACCGCGACCATCTAACTCGGTGGCTGGGGGAAGTAACAGCTATTATCAATATACCTTCTCTGATGGATGATAATATCATCGGTCTGCGGGGTGCTCTGGCGAACCTGGCCTGGCCGCTGTTGAAAAGGCCGGCCCGATTATATAAAAACCGCGGTGACCCATTTGTCCCGGAAATTTACGAATTACCCCAGGTTCGCGGTAAGATAAGACTGCACATTGCCAATGGCCTGCGAATCCTCTATTATGGCGGCCCGGAGTTCAAGGCCCAATATGTGGACGATTTTGGCAGTCTGATCATCAGTACCGACCCTGTGGCACTCGACCGGATCGCGATCGAGTTGATCCGACGTCTGCGGCGGGAGAAACCACTGCCGTATGGGGTGAGCGAAAAGATTAACGTGCCTTATCTGGAGACAGCCCAGGCGATGGGACTGGGTTACCAGGACCTGAATTTCATCGATTACCAAAAAATCCGCCACGATATGAAATAAGGTAACCATTCACGGGCTCTTTTGTAGGGCGGGCCATGCCTCTTTCTGTCATTCCTGCGAAGGCAGGAATCCAGTAGCACAAGCTTCCAGCTTGTGATTAAAACAGTCCCGTAGGGACGATTGAAAACAATGGGTGGCAGCCACCGAGTCTTCGAGGTGGATGGTTTATTGGGTGGCATGTTTTACGCGTAGCTTATGCAAAGCATAAGCCAGCTTAAGCATGGTTTTCCGGCGTCCTGTCTTAAATCATAAAATCATAAAATCTAAAATTCTTCCGGGTTCTTCCCCCACGCATTTCACTATGTTGATATTGGAGTAACATTTTTATGGAACAACCTGCCGATCGATTTTTGCTTCAGGACAGTCAGACGGCAGTCTTCATCGGCGACAGTATCACCGACTGCGGCCGAAGACTTGAGGCTCGTCCTTTTGGCGCCGGTTTTATGCGGTTCGCTGTCGATCTTATCACAGCCCGCTATCCGAGCCGTAAGATCAGGTTTGTCAACCGTGGCATTAGTGGTGACGTTAGTGTTGGTCTGCGGCAGCGATGGGACAAGGATGTCATTGCGTACCAGCCGGACTGGGTCTCGGTAATGGTTGGGATCAACGATGTACACCGGCGTTTCGATGATTACGGGATGATGGACGTATCGCCTGAACTGTACCGAACAGCTTATTTGGACTGTTTGAATCGTACGCATGAACAGACGCGAGCGCGGCTTATACTGATGGACCCGTTTTATATTTGTAAAGACCCGCACGCCGGCTCGGCCGAAGAGGAAGTGCTCATGGTATTACCCGAATATATCGCCGTTGTACATGAGATGGCCGAGCGGTTTCAAGCGCTGCGCATACCAATGCACGACATTTTTCAACAGCATTTACAACATCGCCCGGCTGAGACCTTCTGTGCCGAACCGGTCCATCCCAACCCTACCGGCCACACCGTCATCGCCCACGCCTGGCTTACATGTATGGGCTGGTGAAGCGTGAATTGAATAAGTTAATCAGCATGGGCTAAAGCCCATCCTACGTGACTACTTATCCTCTTCCATAACTTCAAAACCAATCAGAGTAGCTAAATCTTTAATCTGTTCTCTAAGATCACCCAAAGTTGCTGCCCTGTGAATTCCGAATTCATCAGGAGAAAAATGCATCTGTATCTTCTTTGCACAATCGACTTTCACCACTAATTTGGTTCTACACATTATACTATCAAAATCTTTATAAAGAGAATGACCATCAGCAGTTTCGCCGGTATGAAGACCTATTTTCTTGTGAAGTACATAGACTTTCCATATTGTAACAGGTTCACCCACAGGATAGTTCACTTGCGCACCAGTACCTGAACCGGGCTTTAGAGTGCGCCTGACAGGGCTCTGAGCATGGCTCCATATAATATAAGGAATTCTTCTATCGTCCCCGTAAGGATTAACTGGAGCTCCACAATGTGTAAGAAGAGATATGTTGTTAAAAGTATCTATCATGAGGTCGCCAAGCATACTGGGCCGACCGGCAAGATAGTACCCTATCAGATGAGTAACCATTATGTTTTCATACTCTTGACAAATAGCCTGTATGCCTCTTTTTTGAAACTCCATAAGACCTAAACCCGGCCAGATTTTATCTTTTACCTCTCCGCTTCCGGTGAGTGACCTCATATGAGTCGATACTGCATTACAATTGTATTTTTTTCTTAATGCTTCAAAAGCCAGATATGACCTGGCTGTCTTTATTACCTCTGATTTGGTAGTATCTTTCATACCTTGAGCTTCATCAATCCACATTTGTGCGATCTGTTCCGCTTCTCTTGTTTTTGTTTTTTTAACCGCTTCGTAAAATTCCTCAGGCTCTATTTTTACAAGTTCTACCCCGAGCGACTCTTTTAATGTATGAGTATATCGCTGATTATAATCTTCTGGAAAATGCTTATTTGCGTCCCCCTGGTAATCTACCTGAGCAAGATACTTAGTAGGTGTAATAACCAATATCCTGGATTCTTTCAACTTCTTTATGGCCTGGATTATCTTGATTTTGTTCACCAGGTCCTCAAACATAGCTGAAGAAAGAGACTCCGAGCAGACATTTCTTCTGTCTAACTGGGCTGTTATGATTCTTCCGCCTTCATACTTGGGACCCCCGACTTTTATACTGTTTTCTTTTCCCGTGCTGTAAAGCTTATAGGGAATATTCATCCATTCGAAAAGGTTATATACACATATCGTAGGTAATCCGGTGAATGCTAATTTATATTCTATCTTGCCTAAAGAGCCGAGGATAAGCACTCCATCTAAATCTTCTTTTGGGTCCTCTAATTCATTAAGAACTGCTTTAAGGCTCGTATCGGGTTTTGTTAAGTCCCTTGCGATGAAATCTATCCCCTTGCACTCGCTTTTTAATTTATGCAAAACTTCTTCATTCGTTGTAAGACCTTCGGGCGTTCCCCCGGCGGGGCAGGAACAACCCTGGTTAACAAATACAGTATATATTTTTGTATTTTCCCCTTTCTTTGCCTCAAGTAAAC
>DAOWIP010000455.1 GCA_030640865.1 Sedimentisphaerales bacterium
AAGCGACATTTGTGCCCGCTCTCCATATCGATATGCCATGATAAGACCTCCTTGTCTGTTGTTGTCTTAATACCAGTTGCATTGTAACATATCGGGTAGTAAAATAAACAAATTACTATTATTAATTGCGACACAGCCTGGCAGCCGAAGGGGCGAAAGAAAGCAACCCGTAAAAAGTGCGAACGCCAATAGACAAACTCAGTTCACTACCCAAACGTTAGTCTCGTAAGAAAAAGGAGACAGGGTACTTTTTTTCTTATCTTTACTTTCTTCGCTGTCTTCTGTTCAATTTATTCGTGTCAATTCGCGTTCATTCGTGGCTGAAATTTTTCACTTTTTTTTCTAATTTTTATAATATGCAATTGGCGTCGGCGCGCGCGTTTGCGATGGTCGGCCCTTTTTTTCGGCTGAACTTTCGTTCAATTTTGTTTAATTTTGGACATTTTGCGTTAACAACTGTCCAAAAGAAGAAGAAATCATTAAAATTTACGTTGCAAAAATGCAATACCATCGTAAATGCGCGCGCTACGGGTTGCGATCATATTTGTTGCATGAATACCCATAAGACACTTTTTATTTGTACTGAACCGGCGAAAAAAGCAGTGGTTTCGGCAAGCCTTCGATAATTATTCTGTAACCCAGCAGGAGGCAATATGTTCCGGATTGCCGGCTTTGGCCTCGAGTTGAGGGGTGTCGGTGCGGCAGCGGTCGATACGCATCTGGCAGCGAGGATGGAATGGGCAGCCGGACGGTGGATTAATCGGACTGGGTACTTCGCCCTGAAGTGCGACACGTTCGTAGCGGCGGTGTGGGTCCGGCTGCGGAACAGCCGACATCAGGGCCATCGTATAGGGATGTTTGGGGTTTTTATATATTTCCTCGGCGCTGGCATGCTCAACAATCTTGCCGAGGTACATAACAGCCACGTAATCACTGATGTGCTCAACGACGGCCAAGTCGTGGGCGATGAATAAATACGTCAGACCGAACTCCTTCTGCAAATCCATCAATAGGTTAATTATCTGTGACTGGATGGAAACGTCCAGGGCGCTGACAGGCTCATCGCAAACGATAAATCGCGGGTTCAGGGCCAAAGCACGGGCGATGCCGATACGCTGTCGCTGGCCGCCGGAAAATTCGTGCGGGTACCGGTTGACATACGACGGCGACAACCCAACCTTTTCCAGCAGTTCGGCTACGCGCCGGCGGCGATCATTACCGCGGGCCAGGCCGTGTACGGTCAGTGATTCCCCCACAATATTACCAACGGTCATCCGCGGATTAAGCGAGCCGAACGGGTCCTGGAAGATAATCTGCATATCGCGCCGGAGCCGACGCATCTTGCGGTATGACTGCTGAAAGACGTCGTTACCGTCAAAGGCCACCTTCCCACTTGTAGATGGGATCAGGCGCAGGATAGTACGGCCGAGTGTGGTTTTACCACTGCCGCTTTCACCGACCAGCCCCAGAGTCTTTCCACGCGGAATACGAAAACTTACGCCGTCCACCGCCCTGACCCAGGCCGATACGCGCGAAAAAATCCCCTTGCGAACGGGAAAATAGGTCCGCAAATCTTCAACCGTTAATAAATCACCGTTTGCTGTCATCTTTATTGAAAATATAAAATAAACATTGTTTTTTTGTAACCACCACAGGTTCTTTTCTTTATTAGGCCTCGTGAACAATTACAAATTTAGGAACTCTTCAATATTTCGAATAAATGCTTTTCTAATTCGGGAACACTCGTTATCGCCGTTTCCCATACATCTTCAAAGTCAACTATTTCATATTTATGAGCAATAATATTTCTCAGGCCCTTGATTTTTCGCCATGGTATCTGCGAATATGCCTGCCTGAAATTATCCGGAAAGACAGTTGTCAATTCGCCAATATTTATAATTGTCATAGCAATCGCTCGTTGTGCAATATTATCATCTAAAAATTCTTCTTTTGTATATCGCATTGTCATCTCATTGACAATTGATATTTCATTAAGAATTTTCTGTAAAACTATTCTGTTACTCTTACTGATGTTCATACAAAGAAACCGCCTTGGTAATGTCAATAATGCTATCATCCTTTAGTGGAAGCTTAATAGTATCAACGGCCACATCCAGCTCTTCCCGCAATTCCTGATTAAAACCGGCTATCTCAAAAAGGGAAATAGGGTTTATCGAAAATTCGACCAGTACATCCACATCACTTTTATCATCAGCTTTTCCATCTGCATAAGAACCAAACAGCAGTACCTTGTTGACTGGATAATGCGGAGCTATTTTTTCTGTCGCTTTTTTGATTTGTTCTATGGACAACATTTTAAATTTCCTTTTTTTCAATATTAACGCTAACGACGCTATAAATCAATTTTGGTTCTTTCTTATTTATAAACGCTTGCGCCTATTGCACCATTACAGCCTGAGCTTCTACGGGATGATTTATATCATAAATCACGATTAGTACAAATATTTACATGAACGGTTGCGTTTTTTTATTGTCTATGTCACATTTTTCATTTCCCTGCTGGTTTTCCAGCAGGCGGCCCAATGGCTTGGCTTGATCTGTTCAAGTGGTGGTTCTTTTGTACGGCATTGTTCATCGGCATTGGCCTGATAGTAGGGACAGCGGGGATGGAACTTACAACCGGTCGGAAAATGCAGCGGATCGGGTACGGTTCCGGGGATGACTTCGAGACGGTCATTTCGGCTGCCTAACCGCGGCAGGGATCGCAACAAACCCCGCGTATAGGGGTGAAGGGGATGGTCGAAGATATTATTGACGTCAGCCTTTTCAACAATGCGGGAGGCATACATAACGACAACATCTTCGGCGTTCTCAGCAACAACAGCCAAATCGTGCGTAATCAACAGAACGCTCATGTGGTTACGCTGCTGGAGTTCTTTGATAAGTTCGAGTATCTGGGCCTGAATGGTAACATCGAGTGCCGTTGTCGGTTCATCCGCGATAAGAAGTGTCGGGTCGCAACTCAGGGCCATAGCGATCATAATCCTTTGTCGCATGCCGCCGGACATCTGGTGCGGATATTCTTTGGCTCGCTGTTCAGGCTCGGCGATGCCGACCAATCGCAGCATTTCGGTGGCATGGCTCCAGGCGGCAGGGCCTTTTTTGTCCTGATGAAGTTCGATTGCCTCAACGATTTGATCGCCAACTGTATAGACCGGGTTAAGGCTGGTCATAGGCTCCTGAAAGATCATAGCTATCTCGTTACCGCGGATAGTGCGCATTCTTTTTTCAGACAGTTTCAGGAGGTCTCGGCTCTGAAACAGGATTTCGCCGCCGATGATTTTGCCGGGCGGATCGGGTATTAGTCGCAGGATCGACAACGCCGTAACGCTTTTACCACAACCGCTCTCGCCGACCAATGCCAATGTTTCGCCTTTTTTAATATCAACGCTTACATCCTGTACCGCCTTGGCAGTACCTTCCTCGGTATGGAAGTACGTCGAGAGATTATGAATCGATAACAATATTTCGTTGTTACTCATGTACCAATTATACCTTCAATTTCGGATCGAGTGAATCCCTTAAAGCGTCACCGAAAATGTTCAATGCCAACGAAATGAAGAAAATGGCTGCTGTCGCCGCCGCCATTTGCCACCAGACACCACGTGAGAGTTCTATGCGCGCGTCATTTATCATTGCTCCCCAGCTTGGCCGATCAGTTTCCCCCAAACCGAGGAAACTCAATATGACCTCAGCGTGAATAAAACCGACGAAACGAAGGGAAAAGTTAATAATTATAATATGGAAAACATTAGGCAGGAGATGTTTGAATATGATTCTCATCGTTGGGCAGCCATAAGAACGGGCGGCAAGGACATAATCGGATTCCTTGCGTTTTATAATCTCTCCGCGAATCAGTCGGCAGATACCGACCCAGCTTGTAAGGCCTATGGCCAGATAAACCGTAGTTATACCTGTGAGTTTTATGCCGAAAATCGTCTTGTTCTGCAGAACCACAGCGAAGGCCAGTACCAGAAGAATATACGGCACCGAGCTTAATGTGGAATATATCCAGACGACGACATCATCTGTAACGCCACGGAAATATCCCGCGATTGCGCCCAAAGGCACACCGATAGCAAGACTGATAAACGATGCGCACAGCGCGACGGTTATCGATATTTTTACGCCGTATAGTGTTTTTCTCAGAACCGATCTGCCGAAAATATCCGTACCGAATACATTTTTTACACTTGGCGGCTGATAGGAATCACCTGTTTCTTCCTCCCAACTGATCGTCTGCATATTCCAGTCGAGCGATTCGGCCAGATATATAAAACCCGCAAACCCGACATAAAATGTTATCACCACGAAACTTATCATAGCCAACTTCTGTCTGCGCAATCGCCGCAGGGCATCAGACCAAAGGCTTCGGCCTTTCTGATATATGTTTTCCGCTGGTTTTTGCAACTTATTCAAAGGAAATCCTCGGATCGACCAAGGCGTAACACAGGTCGGTAATAAGGTTGAACATAACAAAAAGAATGGCACTTATGTATGTCATGGCGTTGATTACAAAGTAGTCCCGCGCACCTATAGCATCTATCATCAGATAGCCCAGGCCCGGTATGCCGAAAAAACGCTCCAGCAGAAGCGATCCCAAAAACAAAAAAGGTATGGCCAGAACCACCTGGGTGATGATTGGTATCATGGCGTTTTTGAGTACATGTTTGAATAAGACGCGTGTCGTGCTCAGGCCCTTGGCATACGCGGTGCGGACATAATCGCTACGCATTTCATCAAGCATAATCGTTCGGTAAAATCGCAGATTCCCTCCAAGCCCGGCGACGATACCGATGATTATCGGTAAGGCCACGTATTGCGGCATAGCCAAATCCGGGGAAAAAAACACAGGGAACAATCCCCATTTATACGCGAAAAAATACTGGCCAAAAAGAATAAAACTCAAATAGGGAACGCTCATCCCTGAGACGCAAACAACAAGAACAATAACATCCCATTTCGAGCCTCGAAGGAAAGCTACTATCAACGAAAGGCTTATCGCGATTATGAGAGTGCAAAAGAACATCGGTATCGTAAGAGCCAGCGACGGACCTGCTCCACGCTTGATTTTATCAATCACCGGCTCACGGTCACGAGCTCTTCCGAAATTAAATGTCAGGGCATTTTTAAAATGATTTATAAACTGACTGTCCCACGAGAGAAACAGGGGTTTATCGAGGCCGTACTCCGCGCGGATTTCATCGATTGTTTCCTGCGTGGCGTTTTTGCCGGCGATTTCCAGAGATATATCGCCCCCGACAAGATTGAACAGCACAAAAGTAAGCAGTAAAACACCAAATACTATCGGTATTATATACAAAAGTCGTCTTATTATATATGAAGTCATTTTATCGAATCTAAAATTATTTATACGCTGCGCGTTTGGCCAGATCAATTCTGCGATATTTTGACAGCCCATAAGAAAATACATGTGGTTTATAATTCATATACCAGCCGTGCCGCAGCGTATAGGCAACACGGTGGTTGATAAAGACAGCCGGATAATCTTCCAAAACAGTGATTTCCATTTCCCGATACAGTTCACGCCGTTGCGGAGAATCGTCCATAACTTCAATCTTTTTATACAATTCGTCGCACCTGATATTTTTATAGTTGAAACTGTTTGAGCCGGGAGCCCAGTTTTTGCTGTAAAACATTCCCAGAAAATCCTCAGCGTCCGGAATACTTGCCTTAACGCCGGATGAAAAGATTTGCAGGCTTCCACTTTTCAATTTCCCCAAATATGTCGGCCAATCCATATACTCGATTTCCACATCCAGGCCAACGGCGTCGAAATTGCTTTTGGTAAATTGACCGAACTGACGATAAAACGTGCCGGTACCAGGCATGGAGACTTTAAGTGTCGGTATCTTCCCACCATGTATTTGCTCAGCCAGTTTAAGTTTTTCGCGGGCCTCGTCCGGGTCAAAACGGGCATAACCTTTTTCACTGATCTTCGAAGCATACGAATCCATAAGCGGAGCTACGAAACCATGAGCGATTACATCCCGGCCGTTGGAAAACAAATCTATAAACTTCCGGCGATCGAATGACAGGCTTATCGCCTGGCGAAGCGATTTATTTTTACCGAGCATAGGGTCCAGCATATTGAACCCCAACCAGAAAGTTGACGGATCGATATATTTTTTCAAGTGTATATCGCGTTTTTTCATTTCCGGCGTCAGTTCACCGGTTCCCGAAATTGCCTCGTCGAAATTGTCTTTCGGGATAACACTCGCGTCAAGTTTGCCCTGCAGGAACAAAAACCACGCCGGCTGAGCCTCCTCGATAATGGTCCAGACGACCTTGTCGGCGAAAGGAATCGGCTTACCCGCGTCGTCGAGATAACCCGCCTTAACGTCGGACGGCTCACCTTCGCTCGGATAGAGTTCACCTCTGAAAACAGGACTGCGGACCAACTCGATATAACTGCCGCGACGCCATATATTCAACCTGTACGGCCCCGTACCAACCGGGTGACTTATTATATCCCGGCCGTAATAGTCAACCGACTCTTTAGCCACCGGAGCCATCGCCGTATCCGCAAGAGCAGTTGCAATCAATTGCGGCCACGGTCTTGTAAGCTTGATAACCAGCGTATAATCGTCAGGAGTTTGCAGTCCTTCCACCAAACGGGAAAAATCGACGTCTTCACGCTTTTTGCACTTCCTGGTATATTCACGAAATTCGTCAAGCCCGACGATTTTGTCATCGAACATGGACCAGTTTTGACTGATATATTTTACGTTGGCAATTCTTTTTAAAGAATAAACAAAGTCCCCCGCCTTTAACTCCCTGCCTTTACCATCTGGAAAGCACCGATCATCCTGAAAAAAAACACCTCTTTTTATTTTTATCGTATAGACAAGTTTGTCATCGCTTATCCGGGGCATCTCCTCAGCCAAAAGAGGCACGATCTGATAAGGACGTTTGAGAAAGTGATATTGATACAGCGTTTCAAATATCTGACTGCCGACCATCATTGAATATACATCACGCATGTCGCCGGGGTCCAGCCCCTTTATCTTTGTGCCGATCGCATGATATAATACCATCTCGTCAGGGTTGCCGTCAGTAGCAGACTTCTTACAACCTGACAAAGTCGGAAACAGCGTCAAAAGAACAATGAATAAAAAACATTTTTTCATCTAAAACAGCCTTTGAGAAACCTTTATCTCTTTGTTTTCGGGTCGAACACGTCGCGCAGGCCGTCGCCGATAAAGTTCAGGCACAGCAGCGTCAGCCCCAGCAGTACGCTGGGAAAGACCACCATCCACCAGAAACTCACAACGGTATTGATCGCTTTTACGCCCTCGGCAGCGAGCGACCCCCACGTCGGAACCGGGGCCTGTACGCCGATGCCGAGAAAGCTCAGGAACGATTCCTGCAAAATAGCCTGCGGGACGGTCAATGTCGCATAGACAATTATCGGACCAACAAGGTTCGGTAACAGGTGCCGCAGCAGGATTTTGCGAGCCGGCAGGCCCAGTGCCCGCGCCGCCTCTATGAAAGGCTGTGCCTTTAGAGACAGTACCTGACCGCGAATCACGCGTGCCATTGTCAGCCAGCTTACGCCCCCGATGGCCAAAAATAAAATTACGATATTAGCCGTTCTTTCCTGGCCGGGACCGAATATCCGGTCCAGCAGCCTAATCAATTTCGGCTCGAAAGCGATCTTAAGTAAAATAATCAGCAGGATATAGGGCAGACCATAGAGAACGTCCACAAGGCGCATCATTATGTTGTCGATCCGCCCGCCGTACCAGCCGGCAACGGCCCCCCAGAGTGTGCCGATTATAACCGATATTGCCGCCGCCGCCAAGCCGATACCCAGACTGACCACCCCGCCAAACAGGCACCGCCAGAAAATATTACGTCCGAGAATATCGTAACCAAAGGGAGCGAACGGTATTAGTTGCGGCGGCTGGCGATTGGCATTCAGGTCCTGAACGTGATATTCTTTGGCTGATATCATCAGGGTGCCGAAACAGGCGAAAATGATTATCCCTAAAACAATCAGGGATACGGTTGCGGAGCGGTTACGCCAAAAACGCTTCCACGGATGACTGCCGGCCGAGCGGGTCGCATCAGTAAGTTCAGGTTCGATTGTCGTACCAACTGTCGTCGTCATGATTCTTCAAGGTCGATTCGCGGATCGACCACCGTGTAGGTCAGGTCCACTAAAAGATTAAACACAACAATAACCGCCGAGTAAACCAGTACCGTGCCTAAAATCATCGCCCGATCACGATTGAGAACCCCAGCGACAAAGTGCTGGCCGAGTCCGGGGATATTGAAGATACTCTCGATAATGAAGGAACCGGTAAGGGCGGCGGCACTGGCCGGGCCCAGATAGCTCAATACGGGTAGAAAAGCGTTTTTCAGGGCGTGTTTCCAGATAACCGTGCGGGGTGGAAGTCCCTTGGCCTGGGCCGTGCGGATATAATCGCTGGCCATAACATCGAGCATGCCCAGTCGGGTCAGCCGTGCGATATAGGCCATAAACGGCAGAGACAGTGTAACAGCCGGCAGCCAGAGTTGTGAAATACCGCCCCAGCCCCCTACCGGCAGCCAGGCCAGTTTGACCGCGAAAAGGATAAGCAGAGCTGTACCGGTAACAAAGGTTGGCAGCGAGATTCCAATAAGCGCCAGCCCCAGCGAGGTATAATCGAACCAACTGTTGCGTTTGACGGCACTTATCACCCCGATAGGCACGCCCAGGACAACAGCCAGGAACATCGCTGTCATTCCCAGTCCTACGGAAACCGGCAATGCCGCTGCGACTATCTGGTTACAGGTCCAGTCCCGATACTGCCATGAAGGCCCTAAATCAATCAAAGGCCCTTCGCCGCGCAGTGCCTTAACCGGTTGAAAGAGATGATCCAGATATTGCCAATAAAACGCCCAGTTGTCGTCGGCTTTGTAAATAGCCATAACGGCCCGCTCGACGTCGGGACTGAGATTGCGATCGCTCATCTTGAAGGGATTACCCGGTATGGTTACCGCCATCAGAAAGGTGATGGTATAAATCGCCCAGAGTATAACAGGGCAAAGAGCCAAACGTATTATAATATGCCGCCACACAAAATCAGTATAGTAATATACGGCACGAATGTCAGCAACATTTTCGGCTCACGTTTTTTCGCCCCTGTGTGCGCAAGTTTTTTTCCGGCCTGATGTAGCGTAACCTTCCAGCTTATTCTCTTGCAGGATAACAAAAAATGACTTATTGTCCTGTTCTAATAAACCACTTTAAGAGGTAAAAGGAATACTATGGAAAAAACGGAAAAAGAGGAACTCTATCAGGAAATTCTCAAGCGTGCCCAGGACAACAGGATCGCCTGTCGCCAGTGCTTCGAGGTCGCAAAGGAATGTAACGTTTCGCTCAAGGCCGTAGGCGATTTATGCACCGAAAAATCGGTAAAAATCTGCGCCTGCCAGTTGGGCTGCTTTAAATAACATTATGGACGCTTTACTGTAACATTGCCGATCCGATATCTCTTTTTTGTGTCGTTGCCGGTGATTGCCAAAGTGATCCTGGGCGCTCCTGTGCCGTCCACCATGGCGATCCGCAGTTCGTAGGTACCGGACGGCAGATCGGACGGTATAGAGAATCCGGACGCCACATTATAACTTTCACCCTTTATCCACGGCGTCTGGTCGAA
>DAOWIP010000120.1 GCA_030640865.1 Sedimentisphaerales bacterium
AATAGTGTGATGTATATAGACCTAAGCAAAAAAGCGAAAAGATTTTCCGCATACGTCGGAATCGATGATAAGGCAAAGGGGGCTACCGGCAGTGTCAAGTTCAGAGTATATGGCGACAATCGCGAACTGTTTAACAGCGGATTTATGAAGGCCGGGGAGACGGCGAAAAAGATCGATGTGGATATAACCGGCCTTGAAACACTCATACTAACGGTGAATTCGACAGGCACTAAAAACAGACGCGCTTACGCCGACTGGGCAGAAGCAAAATTCGAGGTTGTCGGCGCGAAACCCAAAGCAATAGACCGGCCAAAAGAAAAAGCGGTTATCCTGACGCCAAAGCCCGGGCCAAAGCCGAAAATCAATGGGCCGAAACTGTTCGGAGTGCGGCCCGGTCGGTCGTTTATTTATCGCATCCCGGCAACCGGCAAACGCCCGATGACCTTCGCAGCACTGAACATGCCGAAAAAACTGAAACTTGATCCTCACACCGGTATCATTACCGGCAACGTGCCAAAACGACGCGGTGAGTATATTATCACCTTAAAGGCGACCAACGCCTACGGAACAAATGAGAAACCGTTTAAGATCGTCGTGGGCGAAACGCTGGCGCTGACTCCGCCAATGGGCTGGAACAGTTGGTATATCCACCACCATAAAGTAAGCGACAAGATTATGAGAGATGCGGCTGACGTTATGGTGGAATCAGGTATGGCCGATTTTGGCTATATGTATGTCAATATCGATGACTGCTGGATGAAAAAACAAGAAGACAAACCTTATCGCGACAAAGGCAGGGCAATATTACCCAACGCAAAGTTCCCCGATATGAAAGCTATGACCGACTATATCCACAGCAAAGGATTACGCGCCGGGCTTTATACCTCACCCGGCCCGTGGACCTGCGGCAGATACGTGGGTAGTTATCAGCATGAAGAAATTGACGCGCGGAAGTTCGCCGAGTGGGGGTTCGATTTCCTTAAGCATGATTGGTGCTCCTATAATGGTGTCGCTAAAAATAAATGCCTCGAAGAACTGGCAAAACCCTACAGGAAAATGAATGATATTATCAGACTGTTCAATGAAGAGTTGATAAAACCATTCAGGCTGATGGGTGATATTCTTAAAACACTTGATCGCGACATAGTCTATAATCTGTGTCAGTACGGCATGGGCGATGTCTGGAAATGGGGCGGCGAGGTCGGGAGTCAGTGTTGGCGAACTACGGGAGACCTGGGCTGGGCTCCGAGTTTTTATCATATCGGGCTGAGCAATGCGCAGCACTATGAATATGCCCGGCCGGGGCAATGGAACGATCCCGATTATATCCTCATCGGCTGGGTCGATTACAACCGTAAGCCGGACAGCAAAAGTCAACCCACCGTAATAAGTCCCAACGAACAGTACGCATATATGTCCATGTGGTCCCTGATGGCGGCGCCCCTGTTTTTTTCCGGCGATATGACCAAGCTCGACGATTTTACGCTAAATGTCCTCTGCAATGCCGAGGTTATCGAGGTTAATCAAGACCCGCTGGGCAAACAGGCAAGAATTGTTCTACAGTCCGACGATCACCTGATCCTGGCGAAAGATATGGAAGACGGCTCCAAGGCAGCAGGGCTGTTCAACGCGAGTGAAATTGAAACGAAGATGACCGTTAAATGGTCGGAATTAGGCATAAGCGGAAAACACAGAGTGAGAGACCTTTGGAGACAAAAAGATGTCGGAGTGTTTGACGATGAATACACGATTAAAGTGCCGCGCCATAGCGTTGTTATGATACGATTGTTTTCCAAATAATTGTTGCCACGAAGACACGAAGAATATAAGAAGAATTCAGAAGAGAAGAAAACAGAAGAGATTGAACAGAAGATAGCGAAGGGAGCGAAGAAGAAGATAGAAGAACATCGAACATTCAACATCGAATGGAAGCGAAGAAGAAAAAGATGGATTCCTGCCTTCGCAGGAATGACAAAAATGGAAGAAAGACGCGTGGGGTAAGACCCCGCCCTGCAAGACTAATAAACGCGGGCCACAGGCCCACCATACAAGATCAATGACGAATAATAGAAAGTCGCCATCGCCATGAACGGTTACAAAATAAATGATAGGAATTTGTGTTGCCCTTACAGGGCTTTAATGGTTATTATTGCAGCCTGTCCGGGGGCTTACGTCGCCCGGCTATGCGCTCTTTCGGCCCTTTGGGCCTGATTTTATAAACGCGGGGCACAGGCCCGCCATACTGAAAGGAAAGAATCTATGAACAATTACAAGTGTTTTATCAAAAGAGTCATCGTATCCGCGACCGTTGTGATATTTCTATCAGGCTGTGTGGGTGTGGAGGCGTTGAAAACCCCCTCCGCAAAGACAGAAACAGTACCGCTCAGCTCACTGGACCTCGAGAAGATGGGGCCAGGCTGGGGTAAAAATGTAAAGATAGCTACCAAAGTGGTCCAGCGGCAAACATTCTCCATCGGCGGGCAGAAGTTCACAGAAGGAATAAACAGCCGTGCCAATAGTGTGATGTATATAGACCTGGGCAAAAAAGCGAAAAGATTTTCCGCATACGTCGGAATCGATGATAAAATAACGTGGGCTACCGGCAGTGTCAAGTTCAGAATATATGGCGACAGTCGAGAACTGTTTAACAGCGGATTTATGAAGGCCGGGGAAGCGGCGAAAAAGATCGATGTGGATATAGCCGGCGTTAAAACACTTATACTGGCGGTGAATTCGGTAGGCGCTAAAAACAGGCAAGCTTATGCCGACTGGGCAGAGGCGAAATTCGAGGTTGTCGGCGCAAAACCCAAGGCAATAGACCGGCCAAGAGAAAAAGCGGTTATCCTGACGCCAAAGCCCGGGCCAAAGCCGAAAATCAATGGCCCAAAACTGTTCGGAGTGCGACAGGGCCGGCCGTTCATTTATCGTATCCCGGCAACCGGCAAGCGACCAATGACCTTCGCGGCGATGAACCTGCCGAAAGGACTAAAACTTGAGCCACGCACCGGTATCATTACCGGCAGTGCGCCAAAACGGCGTGGTGAGTATATTATTACCTTGAAAGCGACCAACGCTCACGGAACAAATGAAAAACCGTTCAAGATCGTCGTGGGTGAAACACTGGCGCTGACTCCGCCAATGGGCTGGAACAGTTGGTATATACATTACCACCGGGTAACGGACAAGATTATGCGAGAAGCGGCTGACGCGATGGTAGAATCGGGCATGGCCGAGTTCGGGTATATGTATGTCAATATAGATGACTGCTGGATGAAAAAACAAGAAGACAAACCTTACCGCGACAAAAACGGGGCAGTGTTATCCAACGCCAAGTTCCCCAATATGAAGGCGATGACCGACCATATCCACAGCAAGGGGCTACGCGCCGGCCTTTACACTTCACCCGGCCCGTGGACCTGCGCCAAATACGTTGGCAGTTATCAGCATGAAGAGATCGATGCGCGGAAGTTCGCTGAGTGGGGGTTCGATTTCCTTAAGTATGATTGGTGTTCTTACCGTGATATCGCTAAAGATAAAAGCCTCGAAGAGTTTATGAAGCCATACAGGCAGATGGGTGATATTCTTAAAGCACTTGATCGGGATATTGTGTTGAACCTGTGTCAGTATGGCAGGGGTGATGTCTGGAAGTGGGGCGGCGAGGTCGGCGGCCATTGTTGGCGCACGACAGGTGACCTGGGTCTGTCTCCAAGTTTTTATCATATCGGTCTGCGTAATGCGCAGCACTATGAATATGCCCGGCCGGGCCAATGGAACGATCCGGATTATATTCTCATCGGCTGGGTCGGCAACGCCCACAAGCAGAGCGAAGGTCAACCCACCAAATTGACACCCAATGAACAGTATGCGTATATGTCCATGTGGTCTCTAATGGCGGCGCCGCTGATTTTTTCCGGCGATATGACCAAACTCGACGATTTTACGCTAAATGTCCTCTGCAATACCGAGGTTATCGAGGTTAATCAAGACCCATTAGGCAAACAGGCAAGAATTGTTCTACAGTCCGACGATCACCTTATCCTGGCAAAAGATATGGAAGACGGATCCCAAGCG
>DAOWIP010000043.1 GCA_030640865.1 Sedimentisphaerales bacterium
GTCCGACAGAACAAACTCTATTTACCATCCCCGGCCGAGCGAAAAACCAGACCCACCTGCTCGGCAACCCGGGCCCATCCAACCCGTCTTAAAGGCCTGATTATAACAGTCGCCCTGACTGCCCTGCTGGCAGCGATGGCCGACGCTCTTATTATAGTGCTCACGATTAAATTTTCCCGTTAGTTCGCGGGTAAAGAACCTTACGGCAATATGTTACGGTTTCGCTCGCGGAAATTCCCATACGCGGTGCGTATAAATTGCGTTGGCCATAGTTGAATTAAAAGAGCTGTCAAGAGAACAACGGCAATCGCGGTACTAAATTTCTCATGCTCTGCGTTCATAGTATCTTGTTCTATCCTCAAACAGCGGAATAAAGCAAGAAATCGGAAAAACCAAACTATTTCTGCTGTTTAGTTCTTATAAGGCCCCAGAAACATTATGAGTCATCGGGGCCTTCTTCCGAAGACTCACGAGTAGCCTGGTTCTGGTTGCTGATGGTTTCAATACGTTTCTCTGCCTGCTCGAGGATAACCCGGCAGTGCTGGATTAATTTCATACCCTTCTCGTATTTTTCAATACTGTCTTCCAGCGAAATTTTGCCCTGCTCCACATCGGTAACAATCTTTTCCAACTCAGCCATCGCCTGTTCGAACGTAAATTTATTGTATTCCAATTCTGCCATTTTTTACTGTCCTTTATCGATTCAATTACTTTTTTGAGGAGGTGAAGTAACCTCACTTTCCATAATAGTCTTATTGGCCAACTCGGTCAATAATCTGTCACCGGCTTTAATCTTACTTTTGTCACTGACGATACGTTTATTTTCTTTCAGCCGCGTGATGCTATAGCCGCGGTTCAGGACGGCTCGTGGGTCCAGATTTTCCAATCGTTTGGTTAAGGTGTCAAGTTGCTGACGGTTCTGCCGCAGGAATTGCGAGCGGGCCGTATTGATACGCCGCGTGGCGTTGTCGAGCAGACTGCGTTGGTGGACAACTCGATATTTTGGAGTAGCCACCTTAAAGCGGGAAAAGATAACAGTCATTTGGTTCTCCCTGGTCTGATAAAACTCGCTAATAGCCGACTGTAAACGGTGCTGAAGCTCCGAAAGTTGCGTACCGGCGCGGGCCAGAGCCGTATGCGGCTCAATCCTCCGCAGTATATCAGCAAAATTGTCTGTCAAGCCGTCAGCACGACGGAGTAGATCGCTGAAATGCCGTGAAAGGATAGCGGTTCTTTCATCAAGCAGTTGGCGTTTATTCCTTAGTAAATCCAGCGGCCGCACAAACATGGTTCGACCGGCAAGCTGACGCAAGCCGGACCGAGCCGACTCACAGCGGAGATGGAGACTGTGTTCCATACGATATTGATATTGCCGCAGGTTCTGCCGTAGTTCATTACGGTCGGGAACGGCCAACTCGGCTGCGGCGGTGGGCGTGGCGACACGCCGGTCGGCGACCATATCGGCAATCGTTACATCAATTTCATGGCCGACGGCGCTGATAACAGGAATTTCAGAAGCAAAGATGGATCGGGCCACAACTTCTTCATTAAAGGCCCACAGGTCCTCAAGGCTGCCGCCGCCCCGGCCGACAATCATCAGGTCAATACCGCCGAGTTCCGCGCGACGCCGGTTTAATTCCTTCACCGCCGAGGCAATCTCGCCGGCGGCCTTTTCACCCTGTACGGCCACGGGGTAAAGCAGCTTCCTGACAGCGGGGAAACGACGACTGAGTGTTCTGTCAATGTCTTTAACGGCGGCACCGGTGGGACTTGTAACAATGGCAATGGTAGCGGGAAATTTTGGCAGCGGCTTTTTGTGGATTTCGTTAAACAGGCCTTCATTACGCAGTTTCTCAGCCAATTGGCGAAAGGCCAAATCCAGCGCGCCGGCGCCTGACGGTTCCAGTTTATCTATATAAAACTGGTACTTACCCTGCGGCTCATACACATCGACACGCCCAGTGGCTATTACGGCCATTCCGTTAGCGGGCCGAAATTTTAGTTTGCCGAATGCGCTTTTCCACATTACTGCGGTAACCTGGGCGTTCTCGTCTTTCAAGGTCAGGTACAGATGACCACTGCTATGCGGCTTGTAATTGGAGATTTCACCCGCCAGAACGATTTTACCCGGCAGACTCTCATTAAGAGTCAATTTTATCATTCTGGTAAGTTGTGTAACCGAGTACACTACTGGGGTTTTTGAACTGGCGGCTTTCCGGTCGGGACGAACGGAGAAGTCCTTGTGAACCGGTTTTTTCTTATCGAAAAAATCAGCCTGGTATGACAACTTGTCATTTTTTCGGTCAAAATCTGAAAATGAAAAACTGCCCTGATTCATAATATCACGATTATAAATTATCAACACGCAAGAATCAAGTGATAACAATTTTTAGCCCACGACTTTATGGCCTGTCGAATTATTTGACACAAAAATTGTATGACATTTCCTTATAATACGATACAATATGGCGGCATATCGTTCGATAAGGATAAATTGCGTTACGGAGGTATGCAAATGAATCGTTTTTTTCTACTACGTATTTAAACAGGTATATCTATGAAAACTTTACTCATTCTTCGTCATGCCAAATCGAGTTGGAAAAAACCCGGTCTTACCGACCATGACCGTCCGCTCAATAAACGCGGCAAACACGATGCGCCACGTATGGGCGAGTTAATCAGGGAAAAGGCACTGGTTCCCGACCTGATCGTAAGCTCTTCCGCCAAACGAGCCAGACAAACCGCCGACAGGCTCGCTCAGGCGTGCGGTTATCAAAACGAAGTTCGGCTTGAAGACGATTTATATATGGCCCACCCAGAGGCATTCATCCAGGTACTAAAGTTTCTGTCCGACGAATTCGATTCGGTTATGGTCGTCGGACACAACCCCGGCGTGGAAGAATTATTGCGACTTTTAACTGGACGTGAGGAAGTTGTGCCTACCGCAGCCCTGGCTCATCTTACTTTGCCCATCCGACGCTGGTCTGAAATGAACGGCCAGACCACTGGAGAACTCACCAACCTCTGGCGCCCCAAAGAACTACCACAAATCAATAGCTAATACTTATTGAGGAAGATGATATATAGCGTGCCACGGCCATCCTGGCCGTGTTTTATTATGTTCTTTACGTAGTATCCCGACTGGGGTGGCATTCTTTACGCGTAGTTTATGCAAAGCATAAGCAGGCTTACAAGGGGAAATCGATCATAGCCTTGATGACTCCGTCGCGATAGCCGGCCACCAATTCAAACGCCTCCTGGCTCTGCTCGAGCGGGAAACGGTGAGTGATAAAATGACCAATATTGATTTTGCCGGACGCTATCAGGTCAATGGCCGGCTGAACGCAATTGTTCTGTCTCCTTATGTTAATAATCGTAACCTCCCGACGACGTAATAAATCGATCCGGAAGCTGATTCTGTCTATACGGGGAATGCCCACCAGGATTATCTTCCCGCCCGGCTTCAACAGATTCAGTGCCTGATCAATCGTTTCCTGCTCACCGGCGCACTCGAATACCGCGTCCAGTCCCAAAGGCCGCTGCTCAAGAATACCCGCAACGACATCCTCGCTGTCCGGATTGCCGACCCAGGCGGCGCCAATCTGTCGGGCCGCCTCCAGTCTGGGGTTAATCTTGTCGGTCATATAAACATTCTTAATCCCCTGAGCCAGAGCCGAGGCGAGTACCGTTAAACCTATCGGTCCCGAACCGAGAATCGCGATCTCCGCGTTTTCAGCAAGATTCGCTTGTTTTGCCGAATACAGTCCGATCGATAACGGTTCGCAAAGGGCAGCCTGATCCAGACTGATCCTGCCATTTAGAGGAAAAAGGCACTCTTCCGGCATCACGAGATACTCGCACAAACACCCATCCGCCTGGCCGGGCGTGCCGAGGAAACCAAGGTTATAGCAAGTGTTTTCACGTCCCACGCGGCATTGTTCGCAATGATGGCAGGGCATAGCGGGTTCGACCGCGACCTGATCACCTTGGCGAACGCGGGTTACTGCACTTCCTGCTTCGATAACAGTCGCTGAACATTCATGCCCGACAAGATACGGATATTCGACAACCTGTGAGCCGATCCGGCCGGTTTCGTAATAATGCACATCCGAGCCGCAGACTCCCACCCTCTCGATCTTTATGAGCACCTGGTCATCCTTTTCGATCACCGGCTCGGGGACGTCCCGCAACTCCATTTTCCGAAGGTCTGTCAAAAACATAGCTTTCATTATAATACCTCTGGTACATTTTATACCATTGTGGCCAGTCTGTTGAACTAATCGCGGTCGAGGAAGGTCCTTGCCTGCAAAGAAAACAGAAATATAATAACGGAGAGAACATTGAAAGTAAATATAAATAATTACCATTGACGAGAGGCATTAAATATTTGTAGAATGAATGGTTTATAGATTATTATACTCAATGGGATATATTATCCGACAAGTGGCGGCAAAAATGAGCGAATTGGAAAAACTACGGAAAAAGATCGATGAAATTGACAAGCAGATAGTAAATCTGCTTAACGAACGAGCCGAAGTCGTAATCGGCGTAGGTGAAATCAAAAGGAAAGATAAAAACGCGCCCCCAATCTATGCGCCCGACCGCGAACAGGCAGTGTTGACCAAGGTCAGACGGTACAATAAAGGGCCATTGCCGGATCGAACACTAATGGCAATCTACCGCGAGATGATGAGCGGCTCGTTCTTTCTGGAACGTCCGCTGCGAATCGCCTACTTAGGACCCGACGGCAGCTTTTCACATACGGCTGCTATGATGAAATTCGGCCAAAGTGTGGAATACGAACCACAAACAGATATTCGAGGAGTGTTCGACGAAATCAATCACGAACGCTGCGATCTGGGGATCGTTCCAATCGAAAACTCCATCGCGGGAGGCGTGATCGAAAC
>DAOWIP010000143.1 GCA_030640865.1 Sedimentisphaerales bacterium
ATTATGAGTTGCTTCACATAGCTAAAGTGTTGCATATTTTTAGACTTTTGACGGTACCGTCATATTTAACTTAGTTTTCCTCATTGAGGAGGTTGTTCAATGAAGTTGCTTTTACATGCGGATATCCCGAAGTTGGGGTATTTTGGTGATGTTGTCGAAGTTAAAACAGGGTACGCCCGAAACTATCTTTTGCCCCAGGGACTGGCGGTCGAACCGACAGAGTCTAATATGAAGGCAATAGAGGACGAGCGCGCAAACAAGGCCAAGGATCGCAAACTGGCACGCGAACGGCTGCTCAAGACGAGCGGGAAAGTCGATGGGGCCAAGGTTACCATCAGAGAACTGGCCAACGAGACAGGACACTTGTTCGGGTCGGTCAGCGAGAACGATGTAGCGGAGGCTCTGTGCAAAAGCGGGTTCGAGGTGCAGGCCAAACATGTCCAATTGCCAAGTCATATCCAAATTCTGGGTGAGCATGAGGTCAAATTACGCTTTGCCGAGGATATTAGCGTCGGCGTGGTCGTAAATGTTATTCGGCCGGAGGATGAAGCCGATGAGTCCGAATCAGAACAACAAAACGCAGACACAGACGCAGACGCAGACACAGACGCAAAACAGGGCTGATACATTCTCTCCGGCACCAGGGCAGCAGCGGATACCGCCACAGGACCTGGGGGCAGAAGTGTGCGTTCTTGGCTCAATGATTCTTGACAAGGACGGCATCGGTGAGATTATCCCCATTCTGCGAGCAGAACATTTCTACAGGCAGGATCACCGTCTGATCTATGATGCGCTGATCAGTCTGTACGAAAACAATAAACCAATCGATCTGGTATTACTGCAGGATGAACTGGACGCTCAAAGCCAGTTGGAGTCGGCAGGGGGGGCGCAGTATCTGGTCGATCTGGTCAATGGCGTACCGTCGGCTGCCAATATGGTGTACTATGCCCGGATTGTGCGCGACAAGGGCATGCTTCGCAATCTTATTACGACGAGCAGCGAAATCAACAATATGGCCTATGAAGCCCGCGGCGACGTCGGCGAAGTTATGGAAACGGCCGAACAAAAAATCTTCGAGGTTACCCAACAAAAGATTACCGGCCAGGCAGTTAAAATTAAAGATATAATAACACAGGTATATGAATCACTCGAACATCGTAGCGGGCAGATGATAACCGGTGTGGCAACGGGCTTTCTGGAACTGGACGAGTTGACCTGCGGGCTGCAACGCGGAGAGATGATTATTATCGCCGCCCGACCCAGTATGGGCAAGACCGCGCTGGGTTTGAATATAGCAGAATATGTCGGCGCCGACAGTGAAATGCCGGTAGCGATTTTTTCACTGGAGATGGGCGCCCAGCAGTTAGCCGAACGAATGCTGTCAGGTCGGGCGCATATCAATTCCCATAAACTCCGGCAGGGGCTGCTGAACGACAATGACTATAACCGTCTGGCAGAGACCGCCGGTGAATTGTCGCCGGCTCTGATCTTTGTCGATGACAGTCCCAGCCTTTCACCACTGGAATTGCGGGCCAAGGCCAGGCGACTGAAACTCCAGCAGGACATCCAATTAGTCGTGGTGGATTATTTGCAGTTAATGCACGTGGCCGGCGTTGACTCGCGTGTTCAGGAAGTAGGACAAATATCCAGGCACCTAAAAGCGCTGGCTCGCGAACTAAACGTGCCGGTCATCGCAATGTCCCAATTGAACCGTTCGCCCGAAGGCAGAGAGGGCCATCGCCCGCGAATGAGTGATCTACGCGAAAGCGGCAACATAGAACAAGACGCAGACGTAGTCATAATGCTGCATCGGGAATCCTATTATAAACAAGCGGCTGATAAAGAGGCGGGTGATTCCGCGGGCGAATTTTCGTCAGGCTCCGAAGATGTGGACAACGTGGCGGAACTGATAATTACCAAGCAACGAAATGGCCCCACAGGAACAGTGAAGCTTTCCTGGATACCGGAATGGACGCGGTTCGAGAATATGTCGAAGGCGCCCGAAGCGTTTGGAATATAAAGAAAGTTGTGAGTGGTGGGTTGTGAGTGGTGAGAAATACAGAATACAGAAGAATAATTTGAACAGAAGAAAGCGAAAGAGAAGAAAGTGGTGAGTGGTGATTCAGGAGATTTGTCATTATTAATACGAAATGGTCAATCATCGGACTGTTCCCACTCAGTACCAATGAAGAACCCCCGCTTAACAGCAGGGGCTGTTTAAGTATGCGCGGGTTTTATTATTGGTTGGTGTTTGGGATGTGTTGGGCGTTGGCTTTGGGCGTGTTGTCGGCGGAGGCGCAGACGACAGAAAAAAACTCCGAAAGAATTATACGTAATGTACGCATTGAGGGTAACCAGGCGGTTGCCGACAGTGAGATCATGGTTAACATTCGCAGCCGGAGCGGCTCGGTCCTTAACGAAAAACTGGTCAGCGAAGACGCACGGCGGATTATTATCATGCCGGGGATTTATGATGTCCAGTGGAAGATTATTTCGGAAGGCGATCAGGTAGATGTGATTTTTACGGTGGAGGAGTCGCCGAAAATTCAAGCGGTTTCTATTCTCGGCAACAAAAATATCAAGACCAAAAAACTCATCAAGGAATTGAAATTTAAGGATAATGATTTTCTGGACCATTATCTTCTCACTCTCGGCGCGGAAAGTCTGGCCGATTTGTATCACGAAAAGGGATATTATTTTGCCACAGTAAAATTGGACAAGGATATATTGTCGCAGAAAAGAAAAGTTGAGTATGCGATAGTCGAGGGGCCGCAGTTGCGAGTGAAGAAAATACGCTTCGTCGGCAACGAAAATATAACAAGGCGGAAGCTGGCGGGTAAGGTCAAGACCAAGGCGTATTTTCCGGTTCTTCGGAAAGGCCGACTCGATGACGACCAACTGGAGCAGGATTGTCTGGCCCTGACGAGTTATTATCACGAAGAAGGCTTTCTCAATGCTCGCGTTTTTGCGCAAAAGCAGTTTAATCGAGAGAAAACACGTGCGACAGTTCAGTTTGTTATCGAGGAGGGAGTGAAA
>DAOWIP010000390.1 GCA_030640865.1 Sedimentisphaerales bacterium
TGGGACAAACACTTCATCCTAACCGCCGACATCGACCTGTCCGCCTATACAGGAGAACAGTTCAATATCATCGCACCGGATACCAATGATGCCACGTCTGGATTCCAGGGCACAAAGTTCACCGGCTCTTTCGACGGTAACGGCCATATCATAACCAACTTCACCTACTCTGCAATGAACACAGATTATATCGGCCTTTTCGGCTGCGTCGGCGATGGCGCCGAGATAAAAGACCTCGGTATTACAGATGTAAGTATAAGCGGAGATGACTGTCTCGGCGGCCTGGTGGGAAAGAATTATTACGGCGGTATCAGCAATTGCTACGCAAACGGAACTGTAACAGGTGGATATGATTCAGACTACTTCGGCGGCCTGGTGGGAATTAATTCCGGCAGTATCAGCAATTGCTATACAACAGGCAGTGTCAGCGGCAATGACTTTCTCGGTGGCCTCGTGGGTTTGAATCTTTGCAGTATCAATAACTGCTACGCGACCGGGACTGTCAGCGGAGATTTCAGACTCGGCGGCTTGGTGGGACATAACGTTAACGGCAGTATCAGCAACTGCTATGCAACCGGAAGTGTCAGCGGCTATATAAATCTCGGTGGCCTGGTGGGAAGTAACCGGGATGGTAGTATTAATAACTCTTTCTGGGACATAGAGACCTCTAGAATTTCTATCAGTGACGGCGGAACAGGCCTTAACACGGAACAGATGCAGAACATCAACACCTTCCTGAACGACGGCTGGGACTTCATTGACGAAACCGCAAACGGCACAGAAGATATATGGTGGATGCCGGAGATCGGTTACCCAGCTCTTACATTTCAATCAGAGGTTACCGTTCCTGATATTATGGGAATGAACCAAACTGATGCTCTAAACACGATAATAGCAGTAGGGTTGACTCTTGGCGGAATCAACGGTCTGTACAGTTCGACTATTCCCGTGGGTATTATTATAGATCAGTTCCCTCCAGCAGGTACCATTGTCGTTGAATATTACTTCATCAATATGATAGTCTCTCTCGGCCCTTATCCCTATGCCGGCGGCACCGGCGACCCCTGCGACCCGTACCAGATTAACGACCCCTGCCAGTTGAACGCCATTGGCCTCAACCACTTCGATTGGGACAAACACTTCATCCTCACCGCCGACATCGACCTGGCCGCCTATACCGGAACCCAGTTCAATATTATCGCACCGGATGCCAATGATGTTGAGTCTGGATTCCAGGGCATAAAGTTTACCGGCTCTTTCGACGGTAACGGCCACACTGTCATAAACTTTACCTATACTACCACCGGCGGAAGTTATATTGGCCTGTTCGGCTGCCTCGGCAGTAGCGGCGAGATAAAAGACCTTGGCATGACAAATGTAAGTGTCAGTGGCGATGACTACCTCGGCGGCTTGGTAGGATATAATTATTTCGGCAGTATCAGCAACTGCTACGCTACCGGAAGCGTCAGCGGAGATAAATATCTCGGCGGCCTGGTAGGATATAATTATTACAATTACAGGAGTATCAGCAACTGCTATGCCACTGGAAGCGTCAGCGGAAAAGAATATCTTGGCGGTCTGCTAGGATACAACGATAATGGCAGTATTAGCAACTGCTACGCCACCACCGATGTCAGCGGGGTGAATGAATCATGCTATCTCGGCGGCCTGGTGGGATGGAATGAATTCGGTAGTATCAGAAACGCCTACGCAACCGGAACTGTAAACGGAGAAGAATATCTTGGCGGTCTGGTAGGTAAGGATTACGGCAGTATCAGTAACTGCTACGCGACCGGCAGTGTCAGCGGCGGGGTTGACTCACTCTATCTCGGCGGCCTGGTGGGATGCAATGCTTTCGGCAATATCAGCGTCTGCTACGCGACCGGCATTGTCAGCGGCGGTGATGACTCGCTCCATCTCGGCGGCCTCGTGGGAAGTAATTATTACAGTTGTATCAGCAACTGTTACGCGGCCGGTAGTGTCAGTAGTGGGAATTACTCAGATTGTCTCGGCGGTCTGGTGGGATTTAACTACGAAGGCAGTATTAGCAACTGTTATGCGACCGGAAGTGTAAACGGAGATGACTATCGCGGCGGTCGGGTGGGAAATAATTACGGCAGTATCAGCAATTGCTTTGCGACCGGTAGTGTAACCGGTAGGGATAACTCATCCTTTCTCGGCGGTCTGGTGGGATATAATAATGATCCCGGCATTATCAGCGACTGTTATGCAACGTGTACTGTCATTGGCGGAAATAATTATAGCGGTCTCGGCGGCCTGGTGGGACGTAACTACAAAGGCAAAATCATCAACTGCTTCGCCACTGGCAGTGTCAGCGGCGGGGTTGGTTCATGGGATGTCGGAGGTCTGGTGGGATCTGATTGCTACGGTTATGGTTCATACAGCAGTTCTTTCTGGAATACTACGGTTAATGATCCTTGTCTTTCAGGCGTGGGCAATCTTGATACTGACCCATGTGGTGTTATTGGCGAAACCACCGCGAATATGCAAATTCAAAATACCTTTACAGATGCAGGCTGGGATTTTGTTGGCGAGGATGTGAACGGCACGTATGATCCCTGGCGGATGTGTGTGGATGGTGTTGATTATCCCAAACTCTCTTTGCAGTTTCTCGCATCTGATTTCACCTGTCCGGACGGCGTGGAGTTCAATGACCTGATGTATATGTTGGAGTATTGGCTGGAAGATGATTGCCCCGGAACCCCCGGCTGTCCCATAGCGGACATAAACGTCGACAACCAGATAAACCTGAAAGATTTCACCGACCTCGCCGCCAACTGGCTGGCCTATTAGCCCCTGCTGTCAAGCGGGGGTTTCTTATTCGATGTTGAATGTTGAATGTTCGATGTTCATCTTTTCTTTATTCGTCATTCTACCTTCTTATTATTCTTTGTGTCCTTTGTTATCTTTTGTTCAATTATTTTTCTCTGTGCTCTCTGTGCTCTCTGTGGCTATATTTCTTTTCTTAATCTGTGTAATCCGTGCAATCCGTGGTTTCTTTTCTTTTATCTTCTTCTTCGTGAACTTCGCGCACTTTCAACAAATATATTTCGAAATATACGATTTTTCAAAATATTTTATCTTCTTTACTCAGCCCGACTTACAACCTCCCCAACCCCACAAAACATAAAAATATTAGCGCAATTTCAGCTTTTCACCCTATATACGGAGGACCTTTGTATGTACAGTTCTACATTTGTCATTTAACAGGAGATTCATAATGGTTACTAAAAAACAGATCATCGCTAATCGCCGAAACGCCAAAAAAAGCACAGGCCCACGTACTGCCGAGGGCAAAGCACGCGTCTCACAGAATGCACTCAGACATGGCCTGTTCGCCCGGCGGCTCTTATTGCCGGACGAGTGCCCAAAAACATTCAGCCGTTTTCGGTCCAGTTTCTTTGACCAGTTAAAACCTCTCGGCCAAATCGAAACCTTTTTGGCCGAACGCTTCATAGCCACTGCTTGGCGGCTACAACGACTGCTCCGTATCGAGACCGAAATGATGACCAGAGACCTCGACAAAAACACCTCGCGCGGCAAATTATTTTCACTTTTTGGAGCGAAAGACGAACGTACTTCTTTGGGCGCCGCCTTCTCGCGAAACCTCAGCGAAACCGACAACTACAGCAAGCTCCGTCGTTATGAATCCGCCCTCGAAAAATCTCTCTTCCGCCTCCTCAATGAACTCCGACAGCTCCGTTCCAAACCCAACCCGCCGAATCCCCGAACTTCCTGTCATTTTACGACTTATCCATACCTGCCTGACTCTGAAAATGGCTTTGTTTCACGCAAAAATCATTTCGCCGACAATTTTTCACGTTGCAAAACTCTGTCTTCGGATTATAATCATCGACAGTAATAAAGTTATCTTTGGACAATGATTTACCCTTGTTAAAATGGAGTTCACAATGAGATCAGACACGGTAAAAAAAGGATTTGAACGGGCGCCGCATCGCAGTCTCTTAAAGGCCTGCGGCCTTAGCGACGACGACATAAAAAAGCCGTTTATAGCAATTGCCAACAGTTACGTCGATATCGTTCCCGGACACATTCACCTCGACAAGGTTGGCCAAATGGTCAAGGAATCCGTCCGGGAAGCGGGCGGAACACCTTTTATTTTCAATACCATCGGAATTTGTGACGGCGTCGCTATGGGTCATACCGGAATGAAATATTCACTGGCCAGTCGTGAGGTAATCGCCGACGCGGTCGAATGTATGCTGCGTGCTCACTGTTTTGACGGCATGGTTTGTATTCCCAACTGCGATAAAATAATCCCCGGCATGATGATGGCCGCTATGAGAGTCAACATCCCGACAATTTTCGTTTCTGGTGGACCGATGTTAGCCGGCAAACTCTCATCGGGTAAAACCGTTGATTTGATCAGTGTTTTCGAAGGCGTAGCCGCCTACAGTAATGGAAAAATCAGTGAAAAAGAGCTTAAGGAACTGGAAGATCACGGTTGCCCCGGCCGCGGTAGTTGTTCGGGTATGTTCACCGCCAACAGTATGAACTGCCTTTCCGAAGCCATCGGCCTGGCACTGCCGGGTAACGGTACGATTCCCGCGGTCGATCCTCGTCGCGAGCAGCTTTACAAAAAAGCCGGCAAACAGATTATGAGCCTGGTTGAAAAGGACATTAAGCCTCGCGACATTGTTACTGTTGAATCACTTGATAACGCCCTGGCACTGGACGTCGCTATGGGCGGCTCGACTAACACTGTTCTTCATAGCCTCGCCGTCGCCCATGAAGCAGAAGTCAAATATGGCCTCGACCAAATCAACGATATCGCTCAGAGATGCCCGAATATATGTAAGGTCTCACCTTCCAGCAGCTACCATGTCGAAGACGTCGATACCGCCGGCGGTATCAGCGCTATCTTGAAAGAGATTTCCAAAATCGACGGCCTGCTTCATACCGACTGTCTGACTGTAACGGGCAAAACACTCGGTGAAAATATCGCCGACGCCGAGATTAAAGACCCCGAATGTATCAGGCCGCTTGATAAGGCTTATTCGCAAAAAGGCGGTCTGGCGATACTCCGCGGCAATTTGGCACCGAACGGCGGCGTTGTCAAGAGTGCCGGCGTAACCGCGAACATGCTCACACACAGCGGCCCGGCGGTCATCTTCGATTCTCAGGAGGAGGCCTGCGATGGTATTTTGGCCGGTAAGGTCAAAGCCGGAGATGTGGTCGTGATTCGATATGAAGGACCACGCGGCGGCCCTGGTATGCAGGAAATGCTCAGTCCCACCAGTTATATTATGGGCGCCGGGTTGGGCGAATCCGTGGCACTGATTACCGACGGCCGCTTCAGCGGCGGTACCCGCGGTGCCTGCATCGGCCATATCAGCCCGGAAGCCGCCGCCGGAGGACCGATCGGACTGCTGCGTGATGGTGATATTATCGAGATCGACATCCCCAACAACTCAATCAGTGTAAAACTCACCGATGACGAACTTGCCGAACGGCGAAAAAACTGGCAAAAACCCACCCCGCGTATCAACTATGGCGTCCTCGGCAAATACGCCCAAATGGCCCAATCAGCCGATACCGGAGCGGTCTTGGAATGGGAATAGTCAATGGAGTGATTAATTATGATTGAACAACAATCAATTGAAAACAAAAATACTAATAACAGCGATATATTGACGACATCCCTTTATAATCTCAGGCAGTCGGCCGGGCGGCTTGAGCTTGATGACCACATTATCGCCAGGATAGCTGAGCCAAAGGAAAAAATTGAGATAACAATAGACCCTATACTGTCTAATGGCGAAACCGCTCACGTCAAGGCTTTTGTAGTGCGACACAATGATGTCCTCGGACCAGCCAAGGGCGGAATCAGGATGACCAACTCAGTTACTATGGACGATATTGTGGGGCTTTCGATGGAAATGACCTGGAAGACTTCCCTGATTGGCGTCCCGTTTGGCGGAGGCAAATCCGGCATCCGCTGTGATCCGGCAAGTCTTTCGCCTGAAGCCAGGGAAATTATTATTCGCTCTTTCACTCGTGGCATCAGACGGCATATCGGACCGGAAATTTATATTCCCGCTCCGGATATGGGCACAAACGAAGAGGATATGGGCCATGTTCGCGACTGTATAGCATATTCGAACGGTACTTCCATTACCAAAGGATGTTTTGTAACAGGCAAACCCGTAATCCTGGGCGGCATAGTCGGCAGGCGCGAGGCGACCGGTAAAGGGGTGATTTTTACAACCCTGGCGGCCTGTGAAAAAATCGGTATTGATATTACAAAGGCTCGTATCGCTGTGCAGGGCTTCGGCAATGTCGGCATGATCGCAGCAGCCTGGGCCGCAAAGTCGGGGGCCAGTGTAATAGCTGTTTCGGATATTACCGGCGGGATAATAAACGAGCAGGGACTGGACATCGACGCTCTCCGGGAACACGTGAAAGAAACCAGCGGAGTCCGCGGTTTCCAAGACGCCACAGAAACCACAAATAATGCCGTCCTCGATGCCCCTTGCGACATTCTGATACCCGCGGCGACACAATCACAGATTACCAAAACAAACGCCGACAAAATAAAGGCGAAGATCATTGCCGAGGGGGCAAATTCGCCCATCACACCAGATGCCGATGAGTTGTTGAATCGGCGCGGAATATTTATTATACCGGACATCCTTTGTAACGCTGGCGGTGTGTTTGTCTCTTTTCTTGAATACACACAGGAAACCCAGCGCGAGCAGATGACTTATGAGCAGGTTGAACAAAGACTTCGCGACCGGATGGTGGAAAAGTTTGACGAGGTTTATAATTATTCACTTGAGAAACATATCACTATGCGCCAGGCAGCTATGGATATAGCAGTCGGCAAAGTAGTTGAAGGAATATATTCAAGGGGCCTGTTGCCATAGTGGATATTTAATATTATTTGTTCCATTATATTGATGAAAGGATAATCCTTATGAGCAATAAACCGCCAGTTTGTATCGTCGGAGGCGGAATGATTACCGAAGTACAGATTCTGCCCTCCATCTATCAATTACAACGGCTTGGTTTGGTTGGGGACATCAGTGTTTGCGCGTTAAACAGCGGGCCGCTTAAGGTGCTGGCGGACAATCAGTCGCTGAAAACAGCTTTTCCCGGCCATAGTTTCACGGCGTATCCTTCTCTTGAGACGGACCCGCAGCAAAACTTTCCCGATATGTTCAAAGAAGTAATCGCCAAAATGCCCCGGCACAGTATTGTTGTAATCGCGCTGCCGGACCAACTGCATCGAATGGCACTGGAGGCCGCTCTTGAGAACGATCAGCATATATGCTGTGTCAAGCCGCTGGTGCTAAAACATGATCAGGCCGTCGAGATTGAAAAGATCGCTTACGAAAAAGGACTGGTCGTTGGCGTGGAATATCACAAACGTCTTGATGATCGGGCGCTGATGGCCCGTCGGATGTACAAGGACGGCGCGTTCGGTGAATTGCGTATCGGCCATGCCGAGATGAACGAACCTTATTATTACCGTGATTCCAATTTTCAGAACTGGTGCACCCGCGAAAACTCCGATATGTTCACTTATGTCGGCTGCCACTATGTCGATCAGGCCCATTTTATTACCGGCCTGCTGCCGAGGTCGGTATCGGTGTACGGCATAATCGACAAATACCCCAACGGCAACGAAGGCTATCTCTGGACCGATGCCCGCGTTATCTGGGAAAACGATGCCTGCCTCAATATCACCAATATTATGGGCTATCCGGATGAGGGGCCGGGCGGTAACTTCCAGGGAATCCGTATGTACTGCGCCGGCAACGGTAAAAGCGGTATGCTCGTCCATAATGATCAGAACCGCGGTATTGAATATTGCTGCCTCGAAAAAGGCGATCAGCCCGGCGATACCTACTACTCACAGCCCAGCCCGGATTATTTCAAATACATCGATCTGGGCGGCGGCGACCTGACGCCGGTCGGATACGGATACCGTTCAATCGAGTTTATCATAAAAAATATCTGCAAA
>DAOWIP010000240.1 GCA_030640865.1 Sedimentisphaerales bacterium
ATAAAAACTCCTGATCCGTTTTTCTCTAAAATGAGCCGATATGTCGCCCCTTAATCAGACGGATACGCGTGATACAACCTTTGCGTTTAGAGGGATTATACCAGGTACTGCTCGGCACCGGATAACGCATTCTCATAATCGCAGGGTCGTTTTCATCGAAATTCGGCCCCGGACTATAGACAACCCATGTTACAGGCGATGTTTTGGGGTCGTTGTAAAACGCGCCGTCTTCTTTCTCCACCTCCGGAAAACCGTCAGGTATCCACAATACAGAAAGGTTTTTCCTCGGCCGTCGCCCCATATTCAATATCAAGTCGCCTACAGCATGGTATTTATAGGTGTGAGCCGGATTAAAGCGGTCTTCGAAGGCTGTTGACATCGGGCCGTATTTTTTCGGTCGGTCGGGCAGATATTTACCCACCACCAGTTCGTCCGGCAGTTGATGAAAATGTGACTGGATCATACAAGAAACCCGTGTGGGCGGAAATTTCTCCTCGTTGTCCAGTCCGTATGTTTCCAGGGCCAGGCCAATAGTGTATAATTCGGCGCCGACCGCCGTAACCCTGGCTCCTTCTCTGGCCTTGCCCAGAACCGGCATAATAATGGCCAGCAAAAGGGCCACAATCGCTACCACCACCAGCAGTTCGATCAGTGTAAAGCCTCTTTTCATGGCTGCGTCCTTAACAGCAACGAATTAATTGCAATCGCCTATTCCCGGCACTGTTAAAAGCCAATCCGCTGTTATCATGGCAAAATCGTGCAGATTGACCCTGCCGTCTCCGTTAATGTCGCCTGGCAGGTTACCCCTGCGGTAGCCGCGATCCCTCAGTACCAGGCCATTGCCGTCATAATTGGTAACCCATATTCTGTAACCATTATTAAACGGAGGATCACCAGAGTCGTTCTCTTGATCCATAATCCCAACAACATCAAAGGTTTCAGCCAGATTGTTCGAGCCGGGATATATCCCCGATCCAATGCCCAGTTTTACCGGAAATGTTTTTGTCCCATCGGTTATTTCCAGCGTGGCATCGGCATCCCAGGTATTGGGGTCTGAATCCCACTGTACGTTGTTGAGACGAATCAAACGTCCTTGGTGGTATTCACAGCCGGTAAACCGATCCTGGTCAAAAATAAATTCGTTGCTGCCATCTTTAAGATCGTCCAGCGTAACCAACTCCGGTTGCGGCAGGCCGACGCCCGGCTCAAGCAATTCGATCGTAAAATCGTAATCCGGGTCCTTGCTATGGCCCTCATTGATGTTGTTTTTCCCCTTGTAAAACGAATAGTAGCCTGTAACGCAAATGCGATCCCCCGGCGTAAAAAGGTAACCGTTGTCAGGATCATGATTGAGTCGGCATAGCTCGGCTACCCATTCCTGGTTGGTATAGCTACCATCCGGCGGGACCCAGGGCAGATTGCCATAATTCTGGCCCATCCACAATGCCGTGCCGGCGTGGTCGTTGCCTTCGCCCTGAACATACATCTGCCATTGTCCGCCCATGAAAACCGGGGCGCCTGGTGTCGGGTCCAGCATCTCTTCGGGACTGTTCAGGACGATTCCTTCGAGGGTTACCACATCCGGGGTGAAATAGGTGGTGTATCCGTCCTGATCGACTGCCTGAAAATTCCAGTGTGTCTCACCCGTAACAATCCCCGTCAGAGAAAAAAACAGTATCATCGCACCCGTCCCAACCTTGCTTACTTTTGACCTTCTTGTTCTCATTTCTTACCTCCTTGGCTTAAAAAAACATTCGTTTAATCAAGCGCATACGATAAAATCGTATATGCTACTGCGCATAAGAATATATAAATTTTGCTACTTTGTCAAGGTAAATACATAAAAAATTATTATCGTCCCAAAGGTTGGGGGTAAGATAGGTAAGATAGCGTTTCGCTATTCCGGTTCACAAAAAATAATATCTTGCCTGTGGCAGAAAAAAATACTCTTTTTCGCGGTGGAGGATTTTTTTGCTTTCACCTGTTGAACAGCCTCTTTCGGAAAAATAAAAAAAGTAAAATTCGGAGCCGCTAAAAAGGAAGATTTTTTTCGGTATAGCCAAAACCTATCCACGCCACAACCTTTGGAGCGACAAAAAATATTCTATACTATTCCGAATATCAGGTTACAATATGGTCTTTAATCATAGAAGGAGTAACTATGTCATCTATAAAGCCCTTTGTTCTTGATGTGGAGAACGGTTCCGAATATCAGCCGCTTCTGGATGGCCCCCCTCAGACCCACGGTATGCGTTCGGGCAGAGTCTTTCTGAAGCCGGGTGAGGATTGTGGCGAACACACCACAGGCGAACATGAGGAAATGCTGGTGTTTTTGGCCGGTAGCGGTGTGGCCATGCTTAATGATGAAGGCCGGATGGAAGTGGCAGCGGATCAGATTTCCTATATTCCACCTCACACCCGGCACAATGTCAAAAATAACGGCAGCGAACCGCTGGTTTATATATATTGTGTCGCGCCGGTAAGTACTCTGTAACATCTACTCTGTAATATCTGACATTTTCGGAGTGTCGAAATGAGTGAGTTGGAAAGAATCGGTGTTTCGCTGGACCGGAAACTGCTCGGCAGATTCGACAAACTTATTGCCGATCAGGGCTATCGTAATCGCTCGGAGGCACTCCGCGATTTAATTCGTCGTCGGTTAAGTGAGGATGAACTGGCTCAGCCCTCGGCTCGCGCCGTCGCCGGTATTTTTCTGGTGTATAACCACCATTTGCCGGGTCTTGTCCAGAAGCTGACCAGTCTCCAGCATCATCATTTGTTACATATTATCTCGTCCACTCACATTCATCTGGACCATGATAACTGTCTGGAGCTTATTATAATGAAGGGCCGGGTGCGAGACATCAAGCAGCTTGCTGACAAAATGAGTAGCCTTCGAGGCGTCAAGCTCAGTCGGCTGAATCTGATGACCGCAGGTGAATAACTTTAATTGGTAATGCGGGAGCATATAAATGCGACAGGAAAAGGATGCCCTCGGTACAATATCCGTGCCGGACGATGCTTATTATGGTGCCCAGACTCAGCGGGCCTGCGAGAACTTCCGTATCGGCGACGAGCGATTCCCGGACGAGTTCATTCACGCCCACGCCCTGGTTAAGAGAGCCGCAGCCCAGGTCAATCGTAACCTGGGTCTGCTGGATGCCCGGCTTGCCCGGGCTATTATCGAGGCCGCTGACGAGGTCATCGCCGGTCGTTTGGACGATCACTTTCCGCTGGTTGTCTGGCAAAGCGGCAGCGGCACTCAGACCAATATGAATATTAACGAAGTGATTGCCAACCGTGCCAACGAAATTCTCGGCTCACCGCGTGGCGCCAAACATCCCGTCCATCCCAACGATCATGTCAATATGTCGCAATCGACCAATGATACCATTCCGACCTCAATGCACATTGCCGCTGTTACTGCTGTTAATGAAAGGCTTTTGCCGCGGCTGAAGAATCTGCGGGAGGCACTTTCGACGAAGGCTCAATCTTTCAATAATATTATCAAGACAGGCCGTACTCATCTTCAGGACGCCACTCCGCTGACTCTCGGACAGGAATTTTCCGGCTATGCCGCCCAGTTACAGCAGGCCGACGAAACTATAACCACCGCCCTGGATCATCTTTACGAGTTGCCTGTCGGCGGTACTGCCGTCGGCACTGGCCTGAACACCATAGCTGGTTTCGACAAACAAATGGTTGAGCGGATAGTCGAGCTTACCGGTTTTCCGTTTATCGCGGCCCGCAATAAATTCGCCTGCATGGCCGCACACGATGCTGTTGTCAGCGCCTCCGGCTCGCTTAAATCCCTTGCCGCCGCCTTGATGAAAATTGCCAACGACATCCGATGGCTCGCGTCCGGGCCACGTTGCGGTCTGGGCGAACTTATTCTGCCTGCCAACGAACCCGGCAGTTCCATCATGCCCGGCAAGAT
>DAOWIP010000071.1 GCA_030640865.1 Sedimentisphaerales bacterium
GCTTACTTTATCAAGGCGGTCTATTGCAACGCGATGGTTTGTCTTGCCGTCTGGCTGTGCTTTTCAGCCCGGACCAGTACCGATAAAATCCTCTGTATCATATTCCCGATCGCCGGCTTTGTCGCTTCGGGTTTCGAACATTGCGTTGCCAATATGTACTTCATACCCGTAGGGCTTTTCATTAAGGATACCGTAGGCGCAACAGCGGATAATCTAACGTGGGTCAATTTCTTTAAGGTGAATCTGCTGCCGGTTACTTTGGGTAACATCGTAGGTGGGGCCGGCTATGTGGGAGTGTTTTACTGGATCATATACAGCCGTAAGAAAAAGGCATAACCTACTGAAATTACTGGAATTATATTGATATTGGGGTAAAGCTGCGCGGCTTTACCCCTTTTTTTTTATTAGTTGCTGTTGCGGAAACCGTATATCTCCGGCGTATCACCGGGATGTTACGTGAAAAACGTGATAAAACACGGCCGATACGGCCGTGGCACACTATATCTTATTCTTCCGCAACAAATACTAATTTAATGAACGGGTGAATATTATGCATTGTAAATATAAATATAGGAAAGATTTAAGATTTCTGTTGATTTTTTGTTGTTGTCAGGTTAGAGTCGCAGTAGTCAAATTGCCGGCCGAGTGCCGATAATACCCAATGGGCGTGGTTTTCCGCCTTCGCGGGGACAAGCCATGCCCGGCAGGGTCAACTATAACGCCTTGCCAATAGTAAGGTTATGGAAATTGCTGCCGGGTATTTTCATTCAGCAATCGGTATAGCAATTTGAGATATGTATTGATATTACTTCTATACTGGGCGGTGCCGTCGTTCGGGCCGTTCGGGGAAGGGAAACAGTTATGTTCACAGCGGAAGACAAACAGAATGTTATCAAAGATTATGCCGTCCATGAGACAGATACCGGTTCGCCGGAAGTGCAAGTCGCCATTCTGACTCATCGCATTACAGATTTGACGGAACATCTAAAGACGCACAAAAAAGACCATGCCTCACGTCGCGGACTCCTGAAAATGGTGGGGAAACGTTCCAGCCTGTTGAAATATCTCATGCGTAATGAACGGGATCGCTATAATACGATTATTTCCCGGCTTGGCTTGCGCAAATAGATATTGCCCGCGATGATTTTTACCGCCGATTGTATTCCCGCCTTTTATCGGGATAGTCCGCTTTGTAAGGTAGGCTGATGTGTGTAAAAAGATTATATTTAAATAAAAATTGTTGCTATAAGATAAAGTATCAGACGTAAAGAAGAATAGTAGAGTCAAGGAAAGTCAGGAAGTGAAATATGTCAATGGTTAAGAAAGTTGAAAGACAAATTGCAGGTAGATTACTCTCCATCGAGACAGGCAAGCTGGCCAAGCAGGCATCAGGAGCGGTAGTAGTTCATTATGGGGATACGATGATACTGGCGACCGTGGTGAGGGCCGAACCGCGTGAGGGTATCGATTTTTTCCCCTTGACGGTTGATTACAGGGAAAAGACATCGGCGGCAGGGAAGTTTCCCGGCGGTTTCATCAAACGCGAAGGCCGACCCACCAACAAAGAAATTCTGACGATGCGGATGATAGATCGTCCGATTCGTCCATTGTTTCCCAAAGGCTACAAAGACGAAGTGCAAATTCAGGTAATGGTCTGGTCGGCGGATCAGCAGAACGACCCGGATCTTCTGGCAATGATCGGGGCGTCCGCGGCACTGAGCATTTCCGACATACCCTTCAACGGTCCGATTGGCGCGGTTCGAGTCGGACGTATCAATGATGAATTCATAATTAATCCCACGCACACAGAACTGGAAGATTCCACACTGAACCTGACATTAAGCGGCCGCTATGAAGCCGTGAATATGATTGAGGTTTCCGCCCAGGAACTCCCGGAAGACGTTATAGCCGAGGCCGTCGAGTTCGGGCACCAGAGCGTCAAAGAAATCTGCGAAATGATCTCCGAACTGGTTGCGGATTGCGGAAGAGAGAAAATATCATATACCCCACCCGACACAAGCGAATTAGTAAATTTGCTGGAAGAAAGAATTGGGCAGGAATATCGCAGGGTCAAATCAGATGGCCTGAGTAAACAGGAACACAACAAAGCAATCAAAGCAATGTTCGAGGAAATTACCGCTGATTTATGCCCTGAAGATCAAGAAGCCCAGTATGATCCGAAACTGCTGAAGACGGCAATTGATGATTTTCAGGAACAGGTATTACGCAAAATGATACTACAGGACCACCGCGTGGGCAATCGTGGTTATGAGGAAATTCGTCCGTTGAGCGGCGAGGTTGGCTTTTTGCCGCGTACACACGGTTCGTCGATATTCACACGCGGCGAGACTCAGGCCCTGGTTACAGTAACACTCGGCACTTCCGCGGACTCACAAAGAGTAGATGGGCTGGTAGATGAGTACAGTAAGAAATTCATGCTTCATTACAATTTCCCGCCTTTCTGCGTTGGCGAAGCGCGGCGGATTATGGGGCCAAGCCGTCGTGACATCGGACACGGCACCCTGGCGGAAAAAAGCATCGAACCAATTATGCCTTCCGTAGAAGACTTTCCTTATACCATCAGGCTGGTCAGCGATATTCTCGAATCCAACGGTTCCAGTTCCATGGCTACTGTCTGTGCGGGCACGCTGGCACTGATGGATGCGGGCGTTCCGATTCGTCGGCCGGTGGCAGGCATTTCCATCGGCATGGTATCAGACACCGATCGCCAACAATTATTCATCGATATTCTGGGTGAAGAAGACCATTACGGAGATATGGACTTTAAGGTGGCAGGCACCCAAAAAGGCATTACCGGTATCCAGTTGGACCTCAAGGCTCTGGGTTTATCCTATGAGACAATTCGTGAAACCCTGGCCCTGGCCCACAAAGGCCGTATCGAGATTTTAAAAATGATACTTAGTGTCATCGAACGGCCTCGTAAGAAACTTTCCAGCTACGCTCCGAAACTGACTATAATAAAGATTCCAGTCGATATGATAGGCAGAGTCATCGGGCCTGGTGGTCGCGATATTAAACGCATTCAGGAAGAGACCGGCGCCAATATCGAAATTGAGGATGACGGATCAGTATTTATATCCTCCCTCGATGACGAAGGGTATTTGAAGGCTCAGCAGATAATCGAGATGATAACCATGCCTGTTCAGGTCGGTAAAATTCTTAAAGGCAAGGTGGTATCGCAAAAAGACTTCGGCGTATTTGTCGAGATTGCCCCCGGTATGGAAGGTCTTTGCCATATCAGCGAACTGGCTGATCGTTATATCAATGATGTTGCGGACGTTTGTGCGGTCGGCGATGCAATGGACTTCAAAATCATAGCCGTGGATGAGCAGGGACGAATCAAACTGTCACGCAAGGCGGTTCTGCTGGAAGAGACCGATTAGTTGTTAATTACTGTTGCGGGAATGACATTTTTTGTTTCCGCAACGGGTGATCTTTTCATGCCTGAACTGGTACTTTCATTTGCGTTGGGGGCTATTCTGGCGGCTGGGGCAGCCTGGCAGTTTATCCGGCGTCGCGCTTTGCGAGAGAGCCGAAAGCAGAAGAAGTTGCTTCTGCGTACCCGCCGAGCGGAAAAACTGGCGGAACTTGGGAAGCTTACCGGCCATCTGGCCCATGAAATACGCAACCCTCTTTCCACCATTATTATGAATTTAAAACTTCTTTCAGAAGATATTGCCCGTCTGGCCAAGACACTTCCGGACAAAACTTCCGCTGAAGAGATAGAATCCACCCAAAATCGCTATCAACATCAGTTACACAAGATAGAAACTGTCAGCCGAGAGGTGGAGAGAGTTACCAATACCCTGAATGATTTTCTCCGTTACGCCGGTCGGCTGGAACTGCATCCTGCACGTTATGACATCAACGAGATACTGGACGACCTGATCGATTTTTATGAACCACAGGCCTCCGGCAAAGGCATACAAATACGCAGCAGTCTGAGTAAAACACCCATATTTTGTTCAATAGATAAAGATTATATCAAACAGGCTTTTTTGAATCTGTTTATAAACGCCGGCCAGGTTATGGATCAGGGCGGTGAATTGATAATCCGAACAAGTGCTCAAGCAGACAAAGTTCTGATCGAGATAATCGACACCGGCCCAGGTATCCGGCCAGAGGAGCAGGAGAAGATATTCGATCCCTATTATACAACCCGCCCCGGTGGGACCGGCCTGGGTCTGCCGACGTGCCGACGGATCATAGAAGAACACAACGGCCATCTGGAACTGCACAGCGAACCGGGCAAGGGTACTCGTTTTGTTATTGAATTTCCTATGGCAAAAGAATAAACTGAAATTGTGATTGTTCATACTCCCCTTAAGAACCCCTGCTTAACAGCAGGGGCTATAACAAGAACAAGAACCCGCGAACTAACGGGAAAATTCAATCGTGAGCACTATACATGAGCGATAAAACACCTGTTCTTATTGTTGAAGACGAAGCCGCTCACGCCGAGGTACTGGCCGAGGCGATGGAGCAGGAAGGATACATCGTCACTATCGCTGCCAACGGCGAGGAGGGCCTGGACAAGTTCCATCAGCAGGACCCTCACGTAGTAGTAACCGACTTGAAACTGGGCGGTGAAGTTGACGGATTGGATGTCTTGAAGGAGATCATCAAAAGCGGACGTTTGTGTGAGGTTATACTCGTAACCGCACACAGTTCTATCGACACCTGTAAAACCGCCCTTAACGACGGTGCTTATGATTATATCGAAAAACCAATTGATCTGTCTTTGCTCCGTCCACTGGTGCGGCGGGCCGCGGAGAAGGTTTGTCTGTTGCGTGAAAATCGCCGGCTACAATCACGACTGGAAGATAAATTCGACTTCAACGGAGTAATCGGAGGTTCGCCGAGGATGCTGCGTCTGCTTGATATGTTACAAAAGGCGGCCAATTCCAATATAACAGTTCTGCTGCAGGGTGAAAGCGGTGTGGGCAAGGAACTGTTCGCCGAAGCGATACATTACAATTCGCCACGCAAAACCGGTGCTTTTCTGCCGGTCAACTGCGCCGGGTTGAGCGATACATTGCTGGAAAGCGAACTGTTCGGGCATACTAAAGGCGCCTTTACCGGAGCGATGACAGACCGAAAAGGGTTTTTCGAAATGGCGAACGAGGGGACACTGTTTCTCGACGAGATCGGCGATATGCCTCTGAATATGCAGGCCAAACTCCTGCGGGTTCTGGAAGACCAGATTGTAGTCCCCGTAGGCAGTACCAAAGGAACAAAAGTTGACGTCCGCATTATCAGCGCCACCAACCAGGACCTCGAAAATAAAGTAGAGGAAAAACAGTTTCGCGAAGACCTTTACTTTCGCATCAAGGGGGTCAGTATAAAGATTCCACCCCTGCGGGAACGACGGGAAGACATTCCGCTTTTACTGGACCATTTTGTCAGGGAATGTGCCCAAGCGGAAGATCGATCTGTTAAAGGCTTCACTCCGGCAGCCCTGCGGATTCTCAAGAGTTATAGCTGGCCCGGCAATGTCCGGGAACTACGCAACTGCGTCAAGACAATGGTGGTGCTGGCCGAGTCGGAACTATTGGACGTGGCCGATCTGCCGTTCGAGATGCATCAGCAGGCGAGCGGGCAGGATAATCTGAGCAGTCTGGCGGGTGTAAATCTGAACGAACTGGAAAAAACCGCTATCCGCCGAACCCTGGAAATGGTGGACGGCAACCGCGAGATGGCCGCCAAAATGTTAGGCATCGGCGAACGAACACTATACCGGAAAATCAAAGAATACGGCTTAAATTGACCGCCAGCGAGAGAACTTGACCGTCCACATTACAAACCCGCAATATTCCCGTTACAAATCCATATCCATAATTACTTTATCAAGCGGGATCGTGGACTGGTCCTTAGGCTTTTCTTTTTCTTCCCGCAACAGCTTTTGTACTGGTTCAGCGTGAATTGGACAAATCACTTTTACAATTAAGAGACAACCTTGCCTTCGGCAAGGAGGTTTTTTAAAGGCATAGGGGAGTTCTGGATTACCATTATTAGTGA
>DAOWIP010000046.1 GCA_030640865.1 Sedimentisphaerales bacterium
GGCCGATGGTCTGGTGGTGCCGGTATTAACACATGCGGACAGCCGCGACTGGGACGATATGGCGGCGGAGACTAAACGGCTGGCTGCTGAAGCCCGTAACGGCAAAATTATCGGAGCCGGCAAGGGCACCTTTACCGTTTCCAACCTTGGCATGTTTGGGGCCGATAACTTTACAGCGATTATCAATCCGCCCGAAAGCGCTATCCTGGCAGTTGGGGCAATCAAAGACGAAGTCGTCGCCATCGAGGGCGGAATCGGTATCCGGCCAATGATGAAAGTTATCCTTTGCTCCGACCACCGTATTATCGACGGTGCCCTGGCCGCCCAGTTCCTCCAGGCGGTTAAGGCATATCTGGAAGAAGAAATCAGGTAATTAGTTCCTGTTGCGAAAGATAATATAAAGTGTGCCACGGCCATCTTGGCCGTGTTTTATTACGCTCTTTACAAGTTTCCCGGCAACGCACCGGAGAAACACGTTTTCCGACGGGTGCCACCCATCCAAGGGCTTATAAGAACCCCAGCTTAACAGCAGGGGCTATTTATAAGATACCCTTTATCCTCTACCCTTTCAGGACTGTCGCATAGAAGTCATCCTGATGGTAGTCGGTTTGCAGTAACCGATTGCAGATATGCAGATCACCCAATGAATCCCTGGCGATTAAACCAAAGGGCATAGTCTGATTTTCAAAGGCAACCCGTGAGATATTCACTGAACCGATAGAACCACTTGCAGAGCTTGCCATTCCATTGACAAAGCTGCCGTCATCGCCGCGAGCGACGCCCACCGTGATATTACTGGCCGAGAACGTGCCTCTGACATTAATCGAACCAAGATAAGCGTCGAGGTCAGTAACAGCGGGAGCACTGCCGTTCATCAGACTGTTAGTTTCGGAACCAATAGAGACCAGACTTTCAGACATATTCTCCAGAACATCAATTCGGTCGATCTGATGGACGGCCGATATATTGGCTTTATTAAGATTGGCGGCGAAGACATGGCCGATGGTTCTGCCGGATTTTATGGTGCCGGTAATATCGCCTCTCGGCAAAATGATACGGCTGATGTCGTTTTCAACGTTCAAATTGCCGAGCAGATCACCGTTCATTACAAAAAGCGAGCCAAGACGGCCGTTCACATCAATATTACCGTCGAGGTCTCCGTTTCGTACAATCAAAAAGTCGAGACTGCCGTCGGTTACTTCTATGTCCGCGTCCAGATTGTCAACTATCGCAAATCGAATACTGTCGCTACTGAGCGAGCCACCCGCGAATTCACGAGTGTATAATAAACTTATATCACCATCAATTTCGATGTGGCCGGCGTCGCTAATTTCCTGAATCATCATCAATCCGGTCAGCCCGGTCGAGAAACGCATTTGAGCGCCGTCGGTAACCCGGTTCAGCATAAGAATATCTATCGAACCCCGCAGATCAATACCACTTTCGACAAGGTCAACTTGAGGGGCGTTCAGGATACTCAAATCGGCTTCGCCACTCAGTTGCCCTAACTCTGTTGTACCACCCCCAAAGACCATAACGCTCAGGTACGATGGAATGTTTAACCCATACGGGTTGGTGAAACCACTTTCGAGGGTAGTCAATTCAATTGATTCGATGTCGGGTTGATCGTCATCGCCGAGCCGAACCCTGCCAACAGCCGAGCCGAACAAAGAGATGATAACCCGATCGCCGGAGTGATCTTCGAAACTGTAATTCATCCCACCGCCGACGAGCGCGTAAGGGTCGGCAGTAACAGTAACCGATTCGGTAGTAGTCTCAAAGTCGTCCGCACTGATCGTAAGGGTGCTCGTAACCGAACGTGCCAGTTCGGTATCGAGTGTAAGGTTGACGGTGTATGACTGGCCCGCGGTAAGAATAACTGTTTCCGGTCCGGCGAGTGTGAAGTCAGCCCCATCCAGGCTCAGGGAAATCGTCAGCGGATCATTACCATGATTGACTAACTGCCATGTATGGATATTGCGTTCGTTTTTTAGCCATATTTCACCCGCGTCAATCGAACCATCTTCTATTCCGTCGAATTCGGTAATCTCCAGGGCGTCCGCCCTCCCGACGCCCTGGAGATTGATTGTCGTCCGGGGGGATTCGACGTCATCGGTAATTATGGTAATATTACCGGCAATCTCCTCCCACCCGTTGGGGCTGCAGCCAACCACTACTTCTAATGATTGGCCGACAGCGAGGGTAACACCATCTTCTGTTTGCTCAGGGTCGAGATTGGTATCAAGAGTAAAGCCGTTTCCGACAATAATACTGGTAACCGTCAATTCCGCATCACCGATATTTGTCAGAGTTATTGTTCGAGTCGCGTTTTCGCCGGCGTAAACCGTGCCGAAATCAACTGTTTGGTCATCCACTCCCTGTAGCGATAAACCATCCACATTCAGGACACCGCCTACTATTTGGACGCTGATGTCAAATTGTGTATTTGCCTGGTCGGGGTCGTTACTGACTATTGTTATCTGTCCGTCCAGAGTGCCGCGCTGCCCGTTTGTTACCTGCACCGTCAGTTCCAACGACTTGCCCGACTCGATAATAATCCCGTTGCCCGAAACCATATCATCCGGCAAACCTTCCAACGTGAACGGTTCGGTTACGATAATTTCGTTAATCTGCAACGGCAGTGAACCACTGTTTTGGATAGTGAACAGTTCTGAACCAATCGTGTTACGCGTGATATTTCCCAGGCTGAGATAGTCGCTGTTGAGATCGTCGCCATTGGCGCGAACGACGATGTCCGGCTGCGGCTGATGGACCTCACCGGATAAATCAACTGTCAGTTGGTCCTGCTGTGGATCATTACTGACTATTGTTATTTCACCCGCATATAAACCGGCTGAATCAGGATCGAAAGTTGCCGTTACCTGTAATTCGTCTCCGGGAGCAATGACAATGTCATCACCGCTGACATTCAAGAGACTGATACGATCAATCTCGAACCCTCCGTCCGCCGTAAGCTGTGAAATCACCAGATCGTCGAATCCGTCATTGGCGATAGTAATGACAGCCGTCTCGGAGTTTCCGGCCGTTATATCGCCGAAATTAATAATCAGGTCATCGGCCGAACCGGAATTATCGGTAACGGTTATACTGGGCGGACTATCGGGTTGAGTTATACTAAGCGAGTACGTACCGGACGAATTACCTTCGTAACTGGATACCTCGATGGTATATTGCTGCCCGGCGGTAACGGGAAAACTCACATAAGAATCGGTATGGCCGCCGTAGTTGTTATTCTGAGCTATAGAAACCAGATCACTGTCGCGATTCACTGTAAGACAGGAATCAAGATTGCCGAAGACAGTCGTGTCGAGATCAACGGTCATAATGCCTGAAGTGCCTGCTGTGAAGGTAAAGGCATCTATGTCATCTCTGCGTTCGAGAATCCCCTCAAGCGAAGTCAATCCATTTATTCCGCGAGCTGTCAGTGCTGTATCGCCGTAGTCGTCAGGGCTGTGAGCATAACCGATATTATCGCCAAATAAGCTCTGGGTGTCCTGTTGGGAGTTTGAGCCGGGTATAGTGCCGCTGCCGAACATTAACTGATTGGGAGTGATCGGCAGATAGGGATTCATAATCGCGCTGGTATCGGAAACATGATTGGCACCAAAGGTATGGCCTGCTTCATGGCTGATCAGGTTGGCGAGATATTCACTGAAGTAAAGCACATCCCCGCCGGAGTAACTTTGATACAGGCTCAGTTCTTCGCTGAAGGCGAAACCATAGTTACTGGCATTGTGGTTGCCAATGTCATAGCTCGCCACGCCGATAACACCGCTGTTGGCACGGAACCAATCGTTGTTACCGCCTACATAAATTGTGGTATAGTCGCCGGACGCAGGCTGCTCGTTCGTTACCGAGATATTATATGCCGCGTAATCCTCCCGAACGAGTTGTGTGATATGCTCTATGGAATCCTGTTCGTGTCCCGCCCAGCCATAACTGCTCAGGTCATAGGCGGGGACGTCAACGAAATTACTGCCGAGCCAGAAATCACCTGGTCGGCTATAGACCCGCTCACCCTCGAAATCAAGATAGAGTGTATATCCGCCTGCCGCCGCGGCAGCTTCTATCCAGTTCTCAGCATCTCCGTCCCAGCCGTCTCCGCCGGACGTATTCATATCTGTTGAGTTAGCAGTCGCGGACTCATCGGCAAAGCCGATCAGTCCCATACATTCCGGACACATACACCAGATAGGGTGTCCGTTAGGTTTCCGCATCTGATTGTCGTCTGATTCATCTTGTTCGCTCTGTTGATTTGTAAATCCGACTATTGAGGGTAGAGCGTATCCTTGCTCGAAGGACTCGTCCAATGACCATGATTGCGCATCTGAACCTGAATCAGCCGGACTGTCGGAGTCGTAATCGAATATACTCAGGTCGTATAGACTGTCGAGATCGACATTGGCTATGTTCGCGCTGAACAGGAGCCGCGGACAGAGCGTCTCGAGGTTGAAACGGAATGGTCGTTGTGGACGACCGTGCCGGCGTTTGGCTCGGCGGGATTTGATATGTCTTTTGTTCTTTACCCTGGACAGCATGGTGTCGTACCTCTATGCAAAAGTTTCTTTGCTTAGAGCGTTCGAGGTGTGCGACTGTCTTGAACTCCGTACAGTAGGGAGATCATATTGCCTCTTGAAAACAGCAGCACAACCATGCATCCGAGTGCAACGCTTACTTGTTTTAACTATATAACAATAATGATAAACAAACCTGAAATAAGCAAACGAGAGGGCCTGGAATAACAATTAAAGCAGAAAACGATATGATATGATGTAGGGTTTGCAGGGATTATAAGGATTAATCAGCGAACGCTACAAATGCGGGTTGGTTTTTCCGGTTGCCGCCTACGCGGGGACATGCTTAACAGCAGGGGCTATTTAAGAAGCTCTCGCAACAGGAACTATCTACCATCCAGTTTCGTCCCGATTTTATCGGGACTATGAAGTGGCTGCCACTCGTCGGCGAAAAACACCTCTCTGCTGCGCAGAAAGGTGCCACACGATTTTTCACAGAACGGATGGAAGTTATTCGACGGTAACGCTTTTGGCGAGGTTGCGTGGCTTATCGACGTCGTGGCCGCGGATGACGGCGGCGTGATAAGCCAATAGTTGCAGCGGCACTACGGTAAGCAGTGGTTGTAACTCGTCAAGCGTATCGGGTATGCTGAAGACATGATCGGCGTAATTGTTGATTCGGTCGTCGCCTTCAGTTGCCACGGCGATAATCCTGCCGCCACGAGCCTTGACCTCTTCCATATTTCCCA
>DAOWIP010000141.1 GCA_030640865.1 Sedimentisphaerales bacterium
CGATTTTGCTCTTGCAAGCATAGAGAACATCTTTAATTCCCAGGTTTTTGATAATATTACCTTGCAAACAATCCATAATGTCGTAAAATCAGTATAATCAGACAATATTTGTTAAAGAGTGGAGATAATTGACAAGTCGGGCGGAAAGGCTCGTGGTGTGCCGGTACGGGAAATACTATTATAGTGCTCACGATTGAATTTTCCCGTTAGTACGCGGGTAAGTAGCCTTATGACAATATGTTACGGTTTCGCTCGCGGGAATTTCCATACGCGATGCGTATAAATTATGCAAGCATAAGGGATTTGTGTCGTTAGAATAATGTATGTTTTTATATGTAAAAATTCCCCGAATAGCTTGCCCCGTCCCGCCGATGTTGTGTAAGTCGGTATTTTCGTCACGGACAGCCTGTGACGAATCAATCATATCGGCTTTGCGATTATTCTCCCCTCAGTCCGCCTTCCTTACCGGGTTTTGGTGAAGGTGTTGTTCCGTCCGAGGGAATGAAGCAGATATAACTTATGTAGTTATCAGTATTATTAACAACGGTTATGGGAGTTAAAAAGGCTTGCCGCAATCATTTCGTACAAGCAGACTGGACCTTAGAACGGCCGAAGTACCGGAGTTTGAAGGTTATCAGATTACCAGTCGGTTGGGTGTGGGGGCCGGCAGTGTTATCTATGCCCTCCGTAGCAAAAAAAATAATGAGATGATGGCCTTAAAGCACGTCATACGGCAGGACGCCAAGGATAAACGGCTGATCGAACAGGTCGAAAACGAGTACCGTGTATCCCAGATGGTGGATTATCCTTATATCCGCAAGGTATATAAGATTAAGCGAGTCAAGCGTCGGCTGCAAACCCGTGAAATTTTTTTACTGATGGAATACTGTCCCGGGATCAGCCTGGAACAGAGTCCCAGCCGTTCGATACTGGATTTGCTCTTGATTTTTCGGATGGTCGCGGACGGGTTGAGCGGGATGCACATGGCGGGCCTGCTTCATTGTGATATGAAGCCTAATAATATCATCATTGCCGAAGAAGGTAGTATTCGGATCATCGATTTGGGCCAGAGTTGCCCGATGGGAACGATCAAGTCCCGCATTCAGGGTACTCCTGATTACATCGCCCCGGAACAGGTCAGGCGTAAGCCGTTGGGCAAACAGACAGACGTTTTCAATCTCGGCGCGACTATGTATTGGGCCTTCACTGGCAGGCATGTGCCTACGATGATACCCAAGAATTCCCAGACAGGCGACAGGGTCGAGCTTGCCGGTACCGCCAAAGTCGGCCCAACCCTTACGCCCCACGAGATTAAGTCCAGGATACCAATGGGAATTTCCAACCTGATTATGGAATGTGTCAATAAGCATCCCCAGGATCGGCCCAGTGATATGCCCACCGTTATTTCCCGGCTGGACCTGCTGATTCACATGGTTGCCGGGAGCAAACCACCAACAAACACAACCTCGAACGAATGACTGCCAAAGACACTATTTCTGCTTTCGAGCGGGCTGCGCTGGCCAACCGTGAGGACCGTTGCCGTTCGGGGAATCTGATTCGCCTGGAAGGTCCCGGAGAAGTGATTATGACCGGCGACCTGCACGGCAACGATCGCAACTTTGAAAAGCTGCTGCGCGTCGCCCGCCTGGCGGATAATCCTCAACGTCATCTTATTTTGCATGAATTGATTCATGGTAACATAGCCGACAGCGGGGACCAGTGTCACTCTTACAGGCTGGTAGCGCGGGCCGCTGAGTTAAAGATTCAGTACCCCCATCAGGTCCATTATCTGCTTGGTAATCACGCTATAGCCCAATTTACCAATGACGAAGTGCTCAAGGGCGGTATGGCTATGGTGCGGGCACTGAACGCGGGCCTTCTCGCTGCCTTCGGATCGAGATCGCGGTTGGTCATGTCAGCCCTGAATCAGTTTATCCTTTCGCTGCCCCTCGCCGTCCGCAGCGACAACCGGATTTGGATGTCTCATTCATTACCCTCAATGAGAAAACTGGCTGGGTTCCAAAAGGACATTTTCGATAAAGAACTTACCGAACAGGATTTACATTCGAACCCTTCCCTGCGAGCGTTGATCTGGGACCGGGTACACAACCCGGAGTGTTTGGAAAAACTGGGCGAAATGTGGGATGTGGATATGTTTATTGTGGGCCATCAGCCCCAGGGCCAGGGTTGTGGTCGGCCCTGTTCGCGAATGATCATCCTTGCCAGCGACCATATTCATGGCTGCTTTCTGCCGTTTGAACTTGGCAAACATTATGAACCGGACGAGTTATTTGCTCAGGCTAAACCACTGGCGTCAATTAAGTAAAGAGTAGAGGGTAGAGGGTGTTGTTGACTCAGCTTAAACTATTGGAGTTAATACAGTAAGAATAATTGTACAAATAAGTTGTAATCGTTCACGACGGGATGATAATAAAAAATTAGTGCAAAAGTCCCAGCTTTTTGGTACAATAACATTGCTATGACGGCACATAGCAGGTGGTTGTGACGAGAAGAAAAGTATTGATATTGGAGTTTTGCAAAATGGAACGTAAATATATTATATATCCAGTAGTTATGATGGCTGTTCTGGCCGTAATAATGGGCGGTTCGTGTAAAAAAGAGACCGAAATCGATGAGCCAGCCGTCTTTGATTCGTCCATTGATGGGATAGCCGTGCGGTCTTTACCAGAAATTGACATCAAGTTGGCCGAGCGAATCGTTAAAGATGGGCCTGTTTCCCCACTTGCCGATGCCACCGACGAATCAGTACTGAAGACCGCAACGAGCGCACCAAGACTGCCGACGATATTACCGTCCGATAACCTGACAAAACCGGCGCCTGCCGAGATGCCAACCAGTTCAGACCCCAACAGTATATTCTAAATTTCCGGTCCTCAGAAATTAACGTAAGTCCTTAATTCACGTGAAATACGGGATTTTCACTTTTGGTCGATTTACGGCCAAAAATGCCGGAAACCGTTCATTTTTCGCAATTTTCTGAAATGCTGCGAAAAATTCATTTCGTTAATCAACGGATTTTGACAGGTTTCGACCATAATTCAACAAAAATGAACAGGTTTTGAGCAAAAGTGAATTCGCTGAATGTTAAGATAGGTAAGCCGAAGGGGATATAAAATATAAAACAGACAATGATAAATTGAGGCAGTCAGAGATAAGAAAATTGATGTATAAATTTTTTCCGCCACAAAAAAGAATAAAATAATTATTGCCACGAAGGGTATTAAGGAGAAGTCAGAAGTCAGAAGTCAGAAGACAGAAGAAAAGAGAAGAGAAGA
>DAOWIP010000074.1 GCA_030640865.1 Sedimentisphaerales bacterium
TCTTCTGTCTTCTGTCTTCTGATTTCTGATTTCTGAATTCTGAATTCTGAATTCTGAATTCTCTCTCACGCCTTCTCCACCTGCCAGTATTCGATGTCTAACGGCGTTGCCCTGCCGAAAATCGTAACGATTACGCGTACCGTACCTTTTTCGGGATCGATCTCATCAACATGGCCTTCGAAGCCCTCGAATGCGCCGCCCTTAACCTTGATCTGGTCGCCTTTACTGAATTCCATCTGGATACTGGGAGTATCTTCCGGTTTTTCGGCCTGGTGCAGCATCTTGGCCACATCGACCTCGCTCATCGGACTTGGCTTGCCCTCCGTACCGATAAAATCACCCACGCCTGTCGTATCTTTGATGACATACCAGCATTCATCCATAATGCTGCCGTCTTCGGTCAGGGTCATCTCGACAAACACATAGCCCGGATAGAGCTTACGTTCATACACTCGTTGCTTACCGCCGCGGACCCGCTTGACTTTTTCGCTTGGTACTACAATCCGCCCGATCAGGTGCCCCACGCCTTCGATCTGAACCTTGCGATCCAGTGCGTCACGCACCCGTTCCTCACGGTTGGAAGCAACACGTAATACGAACCATTGTTTTTCAGATGTCTGATCCACCATTTTTCACCAGCCCCTGCTGTTAAGCTGGGGTTCTCATCAGCCCCCGATGTAAAATCGGGGGGTTCTTTTTACCGGCCCCTGCTTCTATGGGGTTGACTTTATCTCGCGGGTTCTTCTGTAGGGTGGGGCTTTGACCCACGCGGTCTTCTGACTTACAATTGCTACGCCATCACTTCCAGCACGCCGATCCACTCGAACAAATTCGCGAAAGTAAAATCAACCATTGCCAAAAGGACCGCCAGTATGATCACTGTGATCACTACCACCTTGGTTGATGTGATGATTTCTTTTTTGGTTGACCAGGAAACTTTCTTCATTTCGCCTTCTGTGGCGATCAGAAAATCGGCAAAACGAGCGTTATTCACCAGTTTGAATATTGCCCAGCCCAAAAGCCCGAACATAATCACGGGAATACCCGCTTGAATCCAGGCCTTCGCGTTTGCCGTAAGCGCACCGCCGGTCCTTAAGCCGTCGAGCTTATTATACAGAGCGTAACTGCCCAGGGCCGAGATCAACGCCCCAGCCAGAGACGTACCCATCCGCGTATAATACCCTTGTCCTTTTTTATAAAACTTTAAGGCCATATTATATACTCCACCAGGCCAGGAGGGAATCGAACCCACAACCTGCGGTTTTGGAGACCGCCGCTCTGCCAAATTGAGCTACTGGCCTACTTCTTACGCAATTTGTGTTTGGTACGTTTTCGTTCATGTTTGCAGTATTTGTTCAGTTCCATCTTCGGAATACCGCCCATCGTACTCACTTCTGTGCGATAGTTGCGTTGTCCGCATGATGTGCACTCCATCCAGAAATATTCTCTTTTGGTCTTTTTGGCCATTATGCTTCTTCCATTGACGGTATCTAACCTGCATTGTTTATTTTATAATTTTCATTTTACATTTTCTCGACGGGTGGCAGCCACCGAGTCTTCGAGGTGGATGGTTCAACGGCCTGGGTGCCACCTTTCTGTATTTCAGAGAGGTGCTTCTATACGCTCCTCGGCATTAAACCCGGCAAAATCATTTGGGCTGACCACTGGCCCCTGTTACTGTTTTTACTCAATTACTTTGGTTACTACTCCGGCGCCTACTGTTCTGCCGCCTTCGCGGACGGCGAAACGCAGTCCTTCTTCCATAGCGATTGGGTTAATAATCTCGACTTCGACGGTTACGTTATCGCCTGGCATACACATTTCTGCCCCGCCGAGCAGTTTCAATCCGCCGGTGCTGTCTGTTGTACGGAAGTAGTATTGTGGGCGATAGCCGGTAAAGAACGGTGTATGCCGACCCCCCTCTTCTTTGGTCAGCACATAGATTTCGCCCTCAAATTTCGTATGTGGCGTAATGGAGCCGGGCTTGGCCAACACTTGGCCGCGTTCCAGGTCGTTTTTTTCAACGCCTCGCAGCAGACAGCCGACATTATCGCCTGCTTGTCCGTCGTTGAGGGTTTTGTTGAACATTTCGACGCCGGTTACGACTGCTTTGCGGGTTTCGGTGATACCTATTATTTCTACTTCTTCGCCCACATGGATGGTTCCGCGTTCGATACGGCCCGTACCGACGGTTCCGCGTCCTTTGATGGAGAAGACATCTTCGATTGGCATCAGGAACGGCTTGTCAACTTCGCGTTCTGGTTCTGGAATATAGGAATCCAGTGCGTCCATTAGTTCCTGGATGCACTTGGTCTTCTCCGGATCGTCCGGGTTATTCATTGCTTCGCTCGCTGAGCCGTATATGATGGGGATATTATCGCCGTCAAAGTCATATTTGCTCAGTAGTTCCCGAATCTCCATTTCCACCAGTTCCAGCAGTTCCGGATCATCTACCAGGTCCACTTTATTCAGGAAGACCACCA
>DAOWIP010000087.1 GCA_030640865.1 Sedimentisphaerales bacterium
CCGAGCCGTAAAGCCCATCGGTAACCTCATCAACTCGCTTCATCAGAGCAACTCCGTCGCCAATCTGGGTATGCAGGGTTGCGCGGGCCTGTGATAGCTGACTCTTGAGGTCTTCTATCTGCGTAATACTGGTGAACAGGGCGGCAACCTGCGTATTGACATCCGTCTGCGTTGGTGCTGTCGCCGGCCAATTTGCCTCGCCGCCAATACCTGAAGCAGCCTGCATAAGCTGATCTCGCAAATCATTCGGTTTAGTTGCAATTCTTGGTTTTCCCATAAATTATTTTCATTCGATAAAAAAGTTAAACATTGATGCCCCGCACATCGCGAAAAGCATTATCATTTCCTCAATACAAGGCATTGATATCACCATTCTTATTTCTGATCATACGGATTGCCTCCCTCTAACCACTGCTGACAAAACAGGGCGAAGTCTTCCATATCCACAAAACAATCGCCATTAAGATCGGCGATAAGCGCCTCGGAACATTCAAACATGATGAAGACGCCATCACTGATATCATTAGCCCCGGAACCGCCAACATCGCTGATACGAATCAGGCATTGGTCGGAATTTTCAGCCGGAATCGGAACCCAATCATACAAACCGGTATTTGCCGTGCCCGATGTAATAATGTCCCAGTTGCCGCCGTTATCAACAGAATATTCCAGCCGAACCGTATCGATCACCGGTCCGCTACTTTGCCAGGAAACATCGGCAGCAGTACCCGCCCGTAACATCTCGCCGCCGTTGGGATAAAGAATCGTTAATACAGATGGTACAGGGCAATATGCATAATAAATATCGGCATTGCTACCGGTATCATGCTGCCACACAACAGTATCACTGTCTATCGCCGGTTTTATCTGATCTCCGGAGGCGGTACAAACGGCAAATTCGATCCCGCTACTAATATCGTAACCGTAAATATCAATGTTCGTATCGCCATTGCGTTTGTCCTGCCATACCACAAGATTACCACTGATTACAGGATTGCCCTTGTCGGCACTATGGGTACATATAGGAAATTCCGTTTGAGTGGATATTCTGTAGCCATATATATTACTATGGCCATCTCGATCATCTAACCAGACAACCACATCACCACTAATCTTTGGGTAGTATTGCCCTGAAGTATTCAGACAAATCTCGAACTCCTGTTCATCGGCTAAATTGTATCCATAAACATCGGGACTGCTGCTGCCGTTGCGGGTATCAATCCAAACCACAATATCACCGCTTATATCAGGATAATGTTGGCTATGCCCCTCTGTACATATCTGAAACTCGTTCGGATTTAATTTATCGGAAATATCACAACCGTAAATATCAAAGCCATTTCCAGTATAGTTTCGTTTATCCCGCCAGACAACGATATTACCGCTTATCGCGGGACACTCCTGCTCGGCATCATCTCCGCAAACAGTGAACGTAACAGAATCGCGCAAATCATAACCGAAAATATCATCATTATCTGTCCACACGATAATATCATTGCTGATCGCAGGCTGTTCCTGATCACCACCGGCAGTACAAACAGGATATTCATTCGGTTCCGCAAGGTCATACGAATATATATCATATCCGCCGGTACGATTGTCGGTCCAAACTACTCTGACGCCGCTGACCGATGGGTCTGTTTGCTCATCCGGCAAATCACAAACAGGAAAACTTTGCCAGTCTCCTGCGGCACGAGAATTAACAAGGGACAGGAATACCACTGCCATCGCCAAAATAAACGACTTCCCAACCATCAAATACAACCCTCCGTAGGGTGGGGTCTTACCCCACGCGGATTTCTCTTTCTTTATTCAACATTTCTTTAATTCGACGTTCGATGTTCATTTCTTCTTCGCTTCGTTACCTTCTGTTCAATTTCTTCTCTTCTCTGCTCTTCTATCTTCTTCTGAATTCTGAATTCTGAATTCTTGATTCTATTTTCTGCTATTACGCTTTAATAATGTTCTTCCTGCTGCCCTTAACATCTGCCGTCGCGTTACGCGTATCGATTACCAATTGAGCGTTTTTGACAATCCAGCTATAATCATAATCGCTGTGAGCGGTGGCGATCAATACCGCATCATAGCTTTGCAACATTCGAGTTGTGAGCGGCTTGCTTTTCTTTTGCAGATCGTGATCACGCTGCTTATGGGTACGTGGGATATAGGGATCGTTATAATCAACCTTTGCCCCTTTTCCTTCCAGTTGTTCGATTAGTTCAATCGACGGCGATTCGCGTATATCGTCGATGTCTTTTTTGTAAGCCAGTCCCAACACCAGCACCTTTGAGCCTTTAAGGCTTTTTTTGCGGTTGTTCAGAGCGTCCATAACACGATGGACGACATAATGCGGCATATTGGTATTGATCTCGCCAGCCAGTTCTATAAAACGCGTCGGCATACCGTATTGCCGTGCCTTCCAGGTCAGATAAAAGGGATCGATTGGTATGCAGTGGCCGCCCAGGCCCGGTCCCGGATAAAACGGCTGATAGCCGAACGGCTTGGTACTGGCCGCCCTGATAACTTCCCACACATCCAGTCCCATTCGGTCGAACAGCATTTTCAGTTCATTGACCATCGCGATATTGACACTGCGGTACATATTTTCCAGAATCTTGCACGCCTCAGCTACTTCACAGGAATCGACCGGCACAAGTGTATCAATCCCGAAGCGGTAAATTTCAAGAGCCATTTCCAGAGACTCTTTATTATAGCCGCCCACTACCTTGGGGATCGTACCCGTTTGATAGCTTACATTGCCGGGGTCTTCTCGTTCAGGCGAATAGGCCAGGTAAAAGTCCCTGCCGGCTTTCAGGCCTGAACTTTCCAGAATTGGCTGCATCACCTCACGCGTTGTTCCGGGATATGTAGTACTTTCCAATACTACCAACTGTTCTTTACGCAGATAACGGGCGATAGTTCGGCAGGTTTCCTCCACGTATGTCATATCCGGCTCGCGGTTTTCCGTAAGCGGCGTTGGAACACATATTAGAAGCGCATCCGGTTTCGAGAGTTGCGCCATCGAACAGGTCGCATGAAACCGCCCCGACTGTACCATCTCACGAACCTCGCTATGCGGGATATGCTTGAGTGGGCTAACGCCCTTGTTGAGTTTCTGGACCGATTGCGAATTCACATCAAAACCAATCACATCGGCTCCACCCCGGCAGAACTCTCTCGCCAGCGGCAGCCCGACATATCCCAATCCTACAATACCGACCATAGGCGCATACTTTTTTGCTTTCAGTACCTTTTTTGCCATTAATTTATTCCTTTTGCTATATATAGTGCTCACGATAGAGATTACCCGTTTGTACGCGGGCAAGTAGCCTTACGACAAAACATTGTGGTTTCGCTCGCGGGATTTTCTATACGCGTTGCGTATATTCCAAACGATACTTATGTTGCCGTTCGTAATCTGCCATCTGAC
>DAOWIP010000531.1 GCA_030640865.1 Sedimentisphaerales bacterium
CGATCCTGCGGTGCCGGAAGCAAAGTTACAATTGCCTCCAGTAGCTCTTCAACTCCGGCGCCTGTTTTGGCGCTCATGGAAAAACATTCTTCTTTTTTAAAGCCAAGAACATGTTCGATTTCCTCGGCCACCACATCCGGCTGGGCCGAGGGAAGGTCAACCTTGTTGATTACCGGTATTATTTCCAATCCCTGCCCTACGGCAAGATATGCGTTAGCCACCGTCTGTGCCTCGATGCCCTGTGTCGCATCCACTACGAGCAGCGCCCCTTCGCACGCTGCCAACGCCCGTGAGACCTCATAATTGAAATCCACGTGCCCCGGCGTATCGATCAGGTTCAGCATATAATCTTTGCCGTCGTATTTATACGGCATTGTTACCGCCGAGGCCTTTATCGTTATGCCTCTTTCACGCTCAAGCTCCATACTGTCGAGCATCTGCTCCTGGAGTTCGCGTTCGCTGACCGCCCCTGTGATCTGCATAATCCGATCTGCCAGCGTACTTTTGCCGTGGTCAATGTGGGCCACTATGGAAAAATTGCGTATTTGCTCTGTCTGCATATTATCCTGTATGATATTGGTATTATGTCATTGCCAATTAACTCAAAGTAAATTATTATATATCAGATTTCACAAAAACTCAATACCCATAAATCCTGTTGACAGATTCTTCCGATAGTAGTAGTGTGCCTGTTGTTTCAGAAGCATACATAGCTTCCAGGGATGCTGTAGGATGATATGCCTGAGCTTTATGCAGGTATGACACACGTTTTTCCAAAAGAAAGTGAGGGTACTGATGGCAATTACATTTCCAAAAACAATTTTCCGCGGATGGGTTTTGGTTACCACTTTTTCCATACTGTTCGGTTCGAGTCTGACCGCGGCTGATCGGATGGTTTTTCCAAGGGCCGATTGGCAGGAAGTCAGGCCGGAAGAGCAGAATGTGGACTCCGTCAGGCTGAATGCCGCCGTATCGTACCTGAAAGACAATTCCGGAAGGGACAAAGTCAGGGAACTGGTAATAATTCGCAATGGTTATATGATCTGGAAAGGCGATAATATCGATAAGATGCATGGGATATGGTCGGCCACCAAATCATTTACCAGTACGGTTCTCGGCCTGCTCATCGACGATGGTAAGGCTACCCTTGACACGAAAGCCGGGGATTACCTGCCAGATATGGCCGCGACTTATCCCGATATTACTTTACGGCATTTCACGACTATGACCAGCGGTTATTATGCCGTCGGCGACGAGCCGCGCGGCAGGTATAGACACGGCCCGAGCAAAACTCCTTTCAAGCCGGGGCCAAAACCACTGTTCACACCTCCCGGTTCAAGGTACGCCTATTGGGACTCGGCGATGAATCAGTTTGCCAACGTCCTGACCCGTATTGCCGGTGAGGAGATCGAAAATCTGTTCCAAAAGCGGATCGCCGGGCCTATTGGTATGAACAGAAAACAATGGCGATGGGGGGACTTTGGTAAAGTTGACGGTATTGTGGTCAACGGCGGCGCCGGCAATAACAGCAAACATATCTTTATCTCGGCTCGTGAGATGGCCCGCTTCGCCCATCTGTTCCTGAACCGCGGCAACTGGGCCGGCAAACAATTGATCAGTTCGGCCTGGGTCGATGCGGCTACGAAACCACAGGTCTCAACCTCCCTGCTATTACAACGCCAAAGATCTTCCGAAGGTCGCGGCGTCTATGGCTATAATTGGTGGGTGAACGGCATAAAGCCCGACGGCAGGCGCAAGTGGCCCGGTGCCACGTTCGGTACATACTCTGCCAGCGGCCACAACAACAATGACATCTTTATTATTCCCGAATGGAATATGGTCATCGTTCGTTTGGGCCTGGACCAGAAAGATGTGCGGATCAGTGACAATGTCTGGGGAACCTTTCTGAATAAGGTGGGCCAGGCGATCAAGGGTACTGCTGGTCCGTTGCGGGTTCATCCGGACAATCCCCGTTACTTCACCGACGGCAGTGGCCGGGCCGTCTATCTGACCGGCTCGCATACGTGGGATACTATTGTTGATATGGGCCGGACAGACCCGCCGCGAAAATTTAATTTCCCGGTTTACCTGAATTGGATAAAGCGACTAAACCACAACTTTATTCGATTATGGACATGTGAACCGGCAACCTGGGATACATCAGCAAACAAGCAGAAGACCTTGTTAACGGCTGCGCCTCAGCCCTGGGCACGTACTGGTCCGGGTAAAGCCCTCGACGGCAAACCGAAATTCAATCTCGACAAGTTTAATCCGATTTATTTCGACCGCCTCCGCAACCGGGTCTCGGCTGCCGACAAGCAGGGAATATACGTCTCAATAATGCTCTTTGAAGGCTGGGCTATGCAGTTCTCAAACGGAGCCTGGGAAGGACATCCATTCAATCCGAAGAATAACATAAACGGTATTGACGGAGATGTGAACAAGGACGGCAAAGGGCTTGAAATTCATACCCTTGAAAATAAAGCTGTTACCGCTGTGCAGGAGACCTACGTCCGCAAGGTTATTGACACCGTCAACGACCTCGATAATTTGCTCTATGAGATTTCCAACGAAAACCACCCGCCCTCGACACAGTGGCAGTATCATATAATTCGTTTTATCAAAAACTATGAGAAGACCAAACCTAAACAGCATCCCGTCGGTATGACCTTCCAGTATAAGGGTGGAAAGAACGAAACATTATTTAATAGCCCCGCCGACTGGATATCACCCAATCACCAGGGCGGCTACCGAGACAACCCACCGCCTGCTGATGGCCGGAAGGTCGTCCTTAGTGATACCGACCACCTCGGGGGAATTTGGGGAAATCAGGCGTGGGTCTGGAAGAGCTTTATCAGAGGGTATAATCCGATCTTTATGGACACCTACAAGAACATGGCGCTGAATATTAGAAAAGGGGTAGATGCGGAGGCCATTCGCCGCAATATGGGATACACGCTTGGCTATGCCCGGCGTATGAACCTGACGGCTATGACGCCGCGTAATGATTTGGCCTCGACTAAATATTGCCTGGCTCATCCCGGCCGTGAATATCTAATTTACAATCCTGCCGCTGATAAGCCCTCTTTCACTGTGCGTCTGAAGGCCGGTTCTCACGACTACGAATGGTTCAATCCCGGCAGTGGCAAAGTTGTGCAAAAAGGTAGTATAAAATCAACCGGTGGCAAACAGAAATTCAAGGTCCCATTCAAGGGCGACGCCGTCCTCTACCTTAAGGCCAAAGATATGTAGGGCGGGCCGTGGCCGCCATTTATTCTAATGGGGAGTATGCTGTGTATTCACGTGGAATAATCGTGATTATTGTTGTTTGTTTGATCGCTTCCGTCGCAATTTCCCAGCCCTTACCGCCGATCCCTGATACCGATTATAAATTGATAGACAATTTTTCTTATAGCTCGCAAAAGGCCGCTAAGCTCTGGAAACCTATGCGGAACAGTGGGCCTGCATCCCTGGTGAATATTGGCGGTCGTAAAGCCTTGCGCCTGCCCTGTAACTTTTATGGGACAAAGATCGAACGTGTGAGTTGGGACCGCGCCGTAAAGCTGGATATGACCTTATGCAGGGGTGTGCAATTTCTTTTTTATTGTCCTGACAATGCACCGATATCGAGCTTTAATATATTTTTCCGCAGTGGCAACGGATGGTATGGCGGCCGGTTTGACGCTCATGTTTCCGCCGGCTGGAACACCGTTAAGGTTGACAAAAAAGCCACTGCTATCGAAGGTCGCCCGGCCGGTTGGAGCAGGGTGGATACTATTCGTATTTCAGCCTGGCGAGGACGGGACAGGGATACGGAGTTTTATATCGCTTCTCTGGGGCTTTTTGGTACTGGCGGTAACATTGTCATTGTTCGGGGCGATTCGGCAGCCCAAATCAAACCCGCTAACGCAAAAACCATTACGCAATATACCGACGTAATGGCCAATTTTCTCGATCGTTCCGGCCTGGACTACCAGATAATCAGTGATCTTGACATTGACGCCCAAAGGCTTAAGGATAAAAAACTTGTCATTTTGCCGTATAATCCCGGAATGCCGGACAATATAGCTGAACAGATTGCAAATTATATCCGGATCGGCGGCAAACTCATCGCTTGTTATATCCTGCCCAAACGCCTTCAGGCGGCTGTGGGTATCAAAACAGGTACACATGTCCGCGAGGAATATAAGGGTTATTTCGCTTCGATTCGTCCTTCCATACGGCCTTTGCCCGGTATTCCTGACATTACTTTACAAAACTCATGGAACATTTGTCGGGCTTCCGCTGTCGAAGGGCGCGGCCGTGTCGGGGCATGGTGGTACGACAACAAGGGTGTCTCTACTGGTAAGCCGGCTTTTGTCGTTAGCGATAACTGTATTTTCCTTACGCATGTAATGCTCTCAGACGACCCGACTCATAAGTTGCCTCTGCTTCTCGCTATGATAGGTAATCTTTGCCCGGACCTGTGGCGGCAGGCCGCGCAGGGGCGTATCGACCGAATCGGCCGCTTCGGAGCTTATATTGATTATCAGGAAACAGTCAGGGGCATTCGCCGGCTTGCCGGTTCCGATCGTCCTGTTTTGACGGCACTGACGATGGCGGATGGTTTTCGCCGTCGTTCTCTTGAAAGCCTTAAAGTGGGTGATTTTCCCGAGGCCGTCGTTGGGGCTGAAAAAGCACATCAATATTTGACCGATGCCTACTGTCTGGCCCAAAAACCTCTATCCAATGAATACCGCGCCTTCTGGTGCAGCGATGCCCTTGGTGTGGCCGGTATGACCTGGGATGAGACAATCAGGCGACTTGCCGAAAACGGCTTTACCACCATTTTGCCCAACATGCTTTGGGGCGGCGTTGCCTATTATAATAGTAATATGCTGCCCGTCGCGTCGGAAGTGAGAGAGAAGGGCGATCAGATCGAATTATGCCTCGCTGCCTGTAAAAAGTACGATGTTCAATGCCACGTCTGGAAAGTCAATTATAATATGGGTTCACACAGTCCAAAAGAGTTCGTAAGCAAAATGAAGCTTCTTGGGCGAACACAGGTCGGCTTTGATGGTTCTGCAAATGACCGTTGGCTTTGCCCTTCACATCCGGAGAACCAGAGGCTTGAAGTCGAGTCTATGCTTGAAGTCGCCCGAAAATATGATGTCCACGGCCTGCACTTCGACTATATCCGTTATCCCGGCAAAGATGGTTGCTTTTGTAAGGGGTGCCGTCGGCGGTTCGAGAAAACCATTGGCCGGCCCGTCAGAAATTGGCCCGCCGATCTTCGTAGTAACAGTAACCTGAATAAAAAATGGCTTGATTTTCGTCGCCGTCAGATAAACGCTGTTGTCGCTGCCGTGTCCGGTCGTGCCAAAAAGATCAGGCCCGGCATCCAAATCTCTGCCGCCGTTTTTAATAATTGGCCCGTTCACCGTGATTCCATCGGACAGGACTGGAAACTCTGGTGCGAGAGCGGCTGGCTCGATTTCGTCTGTCCTATGGACTATACTGACTCCAACAGTCGCTTTCAGCGCATGATCGAGCAGCAGCTTGACTGGGCTGGAAACGTACCCTGTTATCCTGGGATCGGCCTGACTACCTGGCCTGACCCTGCCGACATTGTCAGACTTATCGAGCAGATTAACATTACTCGCGGCTTAAATACCGGCGGCTTCACTATTTTCAACTACGGGCCAACCGAGGCCAATGACATCCTGCCTCACTTGGGCAAAGGTATCACTCGAAAACTTCCATGACGAACTTATTTTAGCTACCGATCCGATGTGAAACTGGGGGGGGTCTTAAGGGTGGGCTTGTGCCCCGAATAAAAAAACTGGTTAAAACCACGGGCCTGACGTTGCCCGTCGCACTCGGATTTCATCGACTATAGCGTTACCGGTATGGCTCACCAGATATAGAACCAGTTCCGCAATTTCTTGCGGTTGGATCAGTTCATCTTTATTGATGTCCGGCCGTACTCGGCTGACCATCTCGGTATCCACACCGCCCGGACAGATAACATGCACACGGACATTGCTTTCTTTGAGTTCTTCCGCCATTGC
>DAOWIP010000118.1 GCA_030640865.1 Sedimentisphaerales bacterium
CCACCGCCTTGACGAGCTTGGGGTCCCACAGATCGTCTTCCGGCGTGGAGAACACTAGCCATTCGAGCATGTGGCCCGTGGTTCTCAGCCGCCGATCGAGATCGATCCGTATCTCAACAGTGTGTCGATATACTGCGGTTGGGATGAGCCGTCCCTGTATCCATTTGATGATCCTCAACAGCCCGGTATGAAAATGTGGAAGCTCGTGGCGGACGATTTCCGCTGTCTTGGCCGTATGCCGGTAACTTCGGTTCACTGGTGGGGTTCGCATGTCGATTGGATGGCCCCGGAACCGCCGGAGGCTCCGATGGCTCCTGTTGCCTGGCGTATCGGTTTCTGGAGCAATGTGCCGGCTGGCGGGGTGACAGAATACAGCTATCCGGAAGTACTGCTGCACCAGATTGATGTGGATGCCTGCGATGTCGAATGTGAATGGGCTGGTTACGATGAGTTCCCCTACAGACCGACAGATTCCTGCTTCCAGTATTATGTCGAACTTGATCCCTGTGATTACTTCCAGCAGGGAGACTACGACTCACCGGATAATGTTTTCTGGATAAGTATTGTGGCAATCTATCCCGAAGATGTTACTGAAATTGTGAATCCGTGGGGCTGGAAGACCAGGCCGTGGCATTGGATGGACGACGCGGTAACATTTACGCTGCCGGAAGAGCCGCTACCGGGTATGATAACCGACCTGGCAATGATCACGCCGCTCGAGGACGATAGCTTCGGCGAACTGGAAAGCTATGACACTGCGTTTGAACTGGACACAGATCCGAATTGGGTGAAGTGGGATCAGCCGTTCACCGGTTTTCGCCGTTGGCCACACTACGAAGACGAGGAATCCTGGGCGACGGAAGATATGTCCGGTGTAATTGATTACAGGAGAAGGGTAGCTGATGACTGGCTTTGCAGTAAAAGGACGCCCGTAACCGCTATGGTCTGGTGGGGGTCCTATCTGGGCTATCAGTGGCAGGCCTGCCAGGGCGACCAGCCGCCTCAACCGCGTAAGCCTGACAGGTTCGAGTTGACTATCTGGACCGACGTACCCGCGGACGATCCGTGCAATATCTATGGTTACAGCCATCCGGACAAGATTGTCTGGCGCTATGTTACGAATAACTATGACGAGGTATTGGTGGGCTTTGATAAGTGGCCAGAAAATGAGCAAGGCCCTCGTGAACCGGTGTTCCGTTACTCGGTACGTTTGCACGAAGATGAATGGTTCTGCCAGAATGGCGTCGATAATATATATTGGCTCAGTGTGGTGGCGATTTACAATGAGCCTGCGGATATTGTTTATCCCTGGGGCTGGACCAATCATCAACACGTGTTTAACGACAACGCCGTAGAAGGCACCATAGATGCAAGTGGTAACGAGTGGGAATGGCTGGAACTCCATGACGATACCGGTGAGAGTGAAGATATGTCATTTACGCTGTTCACCGACCCGGATGTTTGCTGTGAGTGTGCTGACTTCATAAGTGACGGCATGGTCGATTTCAACGATTTGGTCATTTTCGTCAGTAACTGGTTGTGGACGGGTTTGCCCGGCGGTTATAATACCGCTGACCTGAATTGTGACGGAGAAGTGCAATTATTGGATTTTGCCATATTATCCTCACAATGGCTGGCGAGTTGCCCGTAATTGAACAATAATCGCCTTCGCTGCCTTATGGGTGAAGGAAATTTGCCAAACAAGACCTTGTCGATCCCTGTAAAATGGGGATTGGCAGGGTCTTTTCTTTGTAGAGGCCATCCACCTCGAAGACTCGGTGGCTGCCACCCAACAATTTGGGCAACCCTGAATAATTAATTCAACTGACCAGTAGTATCGCCGGTAAAACCGTGGGCTGAATATGTCGCATTTTCAGCATAATTTGGTATTATAAGGAAGTTCCAGCCGATAAGGTAGTATTGGATGCCGATAATCGTAAGTTTTGTAAGGAATAGTTTGTGCCTGACAATCAAGCAACACAGCGTTTAGCAGAGGTTCTCAATCGCATAGCCAGGTTGCCCTCGGCAAACCTCGAACCGCCGCAGTTTTTCGCCAATTTTCTGCAGATGACGGTGGCGGCAACCGGTTCGCGTGGCGGGGCAATCTGGGTTATACAGCCGGGGCAGGGGCCACAATGCTACTGCCATGTCGAGATGGATATATGCCGGATCAAAGAGCCGGATCAACAGCGGCTCATCGTAGAGGCCCTTCAGCGCTGCGCGAAAGAGGAAAAGCCCCTTGTGCTGCCGGCGGCTGGTATGGAAGCGACCCAGGCTGACGGACAGGAAGCCAGCGGGAATCTGTGCAATTATCCGCTGTTTTTCAAGCCATTGAAAGCTGGGCAGCAGGTGGCAATGGTAGTGCAAATGATAGCCGGGGACAATCTTACACCACATGATTTCCGAGCAGTAGTGGGATTGCTCGATCAAATCGGTGAATCTGCGGAAAAATATTTGGCACACCGCCGGGCAGCGGTTTTGGACGATGATCGCAAGGCACTGGCACGACTACTGAAATACGCGGAGGTCGTACACGATTCGTTAGACGCACAAAAAGTTGTATATCAGATTGCCAATTTGGGCCGGGACGCCATAGGCTGTGAACGGGTGGTAGTATGGATTGATCCGAAGGTTAAACGCGGCTTACGGGCTGTCAGTGGTATAGATAAACCGGATCGGCGGGCAGTGCTGTTGCAATCACTGGAAAAATTAAGCAAACATTGTCTCCAGATTAAAAAACCGGTGGTGGCCTCGCGGAAACAACTAATGGAACTGCCGGAAGAGGAAGAACTAACCATTCTGCTCAAGGACTATTTCAATATCAGCAAGCTGGACCAGATATTCCTGCACCCGATCAAACATGAAGAGGAATACCTCGGGGTGGTAATCGCGGAGGGATTTGACGAACAGACCGGTGTCAACCTTGCCGGCGTAATGGCTGCCGTCTGCTCTCACGGCGCATCAGCATTGAATAACGCGCTGGAGATGGCCTCGGTGCCAATGGTAAGGCCGCTGGCAAAACTGAAAAAGGTCAAAGACGATCCGAAAAAACGGCGAAAATGGCTTATCCGAACGGTTGTCGTTCTTGTCGGGCTGGTGGTCTTGTCGCTTGTACCCTGGAAAGTGAAAATCAAGTGCGCATGCGAACTAACACCCAAATACACACGAGTTGTTCAATCCGGTCTGGACGGTGTACAAATCGTCAGTATCGAAAAATCCAGCGGCACCGTCCAAAAAGGTGAGGTCATCGCCCTGTTGGACGACTTGGAACTTAAAACCCAACTCGGCTCACTACAGCAGGAACTGGAGCAGGAACGTATCAATTGGCGGCAGGCAGTAAGCGAAGTAGAAAGGCAATACAGTAAATTGCAGATAGATATACTGCAAAATAAAATCGATTTTTATACAAAACAAATTGAGAAATGCAGAGTTACCGCTCCCATCAGCGGTACCATCCTTACCGCTCAACTGGAACGCAAAGAGCGAATGACCCTGAAAAAAGGTGATCCGATTTGTGAGATCGCTGACCTGACGCAATGGCAGTTGCTGCTTGATGTGCCCCAGGAGGAAATAGGCTGGGTACAGCAGGGACTCGGCGACAATAAGCAACCGCGGGTGCAGTTTTTCCTCAATGCCTATCCCAAGTCCAGGCTACAGGCTACTATGTCGAATGTCCAACAGATCAGTCAGATGCCCCGGATAAAGGACGAAGGCAATGTTTATGAAATTCGCGTTGACGTAACGGAAGAGGAGTTGGAAGATATTCGCAACGGTTTGCGGCAGGGCCTTGTCGGCCGTGCCAAGATCGAAACCGTACATCGGGCATTGGGATATGTTTTGTTGCGGAAGGTGATCCGCTTCTTCCGCGTAACCTTTTTTTAATTGAAAAGTACCGCAGCCGTCTCGGCTGCAATACATTTTAAAATGGCAGAAGACGAAAAGAATAAATTAATACTGGGCATGGATGAGCAGGTTGATGATAACAATTCCCTGCCGAGAGCGAGAAAAGACGTGGAATTTACCGAGCAGGTCTTCTTCGGTAAGCCCTGCTTCGTACTTAAGGACCCGACCTCTCTGCGATATTATCGCCTTCGTCCGCCCGAATATGCCATCTACCAGATGCTCGACGGCAGTATGGCTATGGAAGATGTTCTTAAGGTCCTGGCCGAGCGATTTCCCAAAGAAGAGTTCGATGCTCAGGCGGTTATGAGTTTTGTCATTATGCTGCGTGGCGCGAACCTGCTGCATTTGGCAGGCGAAACGAACACAGACTACCTCCTGCAAAGAAAAGAGCAACTTACGCGCGGTTTCTTTCAGAAAATCCGTCAGGAATTTCTATTCTACCGTATCCCTATGATTGACCCTGACAAGCTGCTCAACTTCCTGCGTAACCACATTGGCAACTTTATTTACAGTCGTTTTATGGCCGTTGCGGTAGTGCTGTTGATGCTGACAGCCCTGGGACTGCTGGTCGCCAATTTCGACAAGCTCGAACAGAGGCAACCGATTTTAGACCCGTTCAACCTGTTGATGATGGCGGTAGTGCTGTTTCTGATCAAGATACCCCATGAATTCGGACACGGCCTTACGAGCAAACATTTCGGTAGTGAAGTTCATGAAATGGGGGTTTTGTTTCTGGTCTTTATGCCTTGTATGTACTGCGATGTGTCCGACGCCTGGATGATCTCGGAAAAACGGAAAAGGATGTGGATTACCGCCGCTGGAATCACAGTTGAATTCGTCATTGCGGCTGTGGCTACCTGTGTATGGGCGCTGACCGATGCGAAAACGGTGATTAATCAGTTCTCGCTTAATGTGATGATCGTGGCCAGCGTCAACAGCTTGCTGTTCAACGGCAACCCATTACTCCGCTATGACGGTTACTACTTTATGATGGACCTGATCGAGATACCTAATCTTAAACAAAAGGGTAGCTCGTACCTGTGGTATCTTTTGCAACGGTATGTGTTAGGTGTTGACAGTGC
>DAOWIP010000032.1 GCA_030640865.1 Sedimentisphaerales bacterium
ACTATTAATTGCAGGCGAGACGCCTGCGGTACAGGTTTTTTCAATCGTCCCTACGGGACTAAAATACACAGGAGGACTGGTTACCCAGCGATAAATCGCTGGGCTATTATCTTATGTCCCTACGGGACTTGAATGCCATCCACCTTTTTGCTTTCGGCAAACAAGTTTGCCGAAAGCAAAAAGGTGCCACCCGGAAAATTTGTTGTTAAAGGAAGCGAAGAAGAAAAAAAAGACAAAAGGTGCGATACATCGCACCCTGATAGACGCCAGCGTCAATTTTGAGGAGACAAATGTGAATAATTTATTAAGTTTTGAGCGGGTATTCCCAAAAAGAATCGCAACTAATGGTTTCCACCGCTGGGTGAACTGTCTGGCTGGATTTTGCGTTTTGCTATCGGTCATAGGCACAGGCTGTCAGCCCAAAGCAGAAGTGAAAACTCGCGGCACCGCTGCCGCAACCGATGAAATAACGCGAGTGGCGGGTATTCCGCTGAAAATGCTCGATAAGGCGGATTTACGTGTTAACTGGCTGATATCGAAACTGGCCATGGGCCAAGATCGGCGGATAGAACGAATTTTTTATCACAACGGACAGTTGTACCTGATAGATAATAGTAATAAGCTATATGCCCTCGACGGAGCAAAAGGGATTCTGTTATGGACCCGGTCGCTGGGCGATTCGCAGGGACAATGTCAGCCGGTGGAATTTTACCAGGACCGCCTGCTCGTACTCCTTGATAAAACATATATGGAATTAAGCGAAAGCGACGGCAGGATTTTACATAAGGTCCAGTTGAAATTCACGCCGACAACGTCTGTGGCTCGCACTAAAGAACGGATTTTCGTGGGCAGTGACAATAGGCGCTTTTATTCGTTGCGTCGTGAAGACGGGGTAATCTTGTGGCAAAGTGTTCAGCCGGATGAGCCAGTGGGCAGGATTGCTGTCAGCCAGGGTAATGTTTATTTTGCCTGTAAAAACGGGGCTCTTTATGTCTCCCGCACAGACAAACGCGAAAAGGTCTGGCAGGCGGCTACTAACGGTGAGGTGTGCGGGGTTGTTGTCAGCAACGGCCAATGCTTTCTGCCCAGTACGGATACGGCATTGTATTGTTTTCGGACTAAATCGGGGACACCGATGTGGAAGTATCTCACCGGCGGAGCCTTGGCGGAGCTTCCCATCCTGACCGAGAGATTTGCTTATCAAGGAGTGAAGCTGTCTTCTCTGCTGTGCATGGACCGTCGGCCGGGTACGGACCAGGGCGCCGTCAAGTGGGAGCTGCCGAACGGATATTGTATGCTGGCTGAAAACGGTTCGATCAGCTATGCAATGACGCAGAATAAAGAACTGACCCTGATGAACAACGACACCGGCAAACGGGTCATATCGTTTTATGTGCCCGATATGGACCTTTATGTCCGCAATAACGAAGACGCTTTGATCTTTTTGGCCGATAAAGAAGGAATGATTCTGTCTCTGCGACCGAAGATGCCTTAACTAAGTACCATTCGTGAGTGTCCCTAATCGTCATTACATTAATAAGGAAACTCGCAGTCGGGATTTTGCGGATCATTGCATTGAAGCCAGAATTCAACAAACATAGATAAATCTGTAATATCAACACAACCATCGCCGTTGAGATCGCCAGGGAAAATGTACTCATAAGCACCGATGTCAGGGGCTGATCCTGTGTAAGGAAGACCAACATCAACGCCTGCGTCTATTGCCGGAGAGCAGCATTGCAGAGTAAAATCATCTGGAGTAATCTCGCCGACAGCGACATTATGCCAACCAGAGGTTCTTGTCAACTGGGGCAGGGCATAGTACGGATCATTAGGGCCTTTTACTCGTTCACAATGGTGCTGCGGGGCACAACAGTCAGAATCGGAAGGATCAGATGACCAAAGGTTGTAGTCAAAAGAAATGCCGGTAGCTGGAGCATAACCCCTGAATTGGTAACCTTCAACTGACGGGTCATATAACCAGAAAATATTATTTTTAACCTCATTGCCGAAGCCCAACTCAATAGCGGAGCGGGCATAGCTGCTGCTGATACTAACATTTTTTTGGTTAGCCACACAAGTATTATTGAAATATTTTATATTACTGACAGCATCCTGTCCTACCGGCCACTGCGAGCCGAAACCCATACCACCCCAACAGCCGGTTACCAGGTTGTTATAAAGATATATATTGTTACATTGATAATTTAAATGGCCGCCGCCGGATTCATTACATATCCCCAATCCGGGACCGCCCCAATAGCGGCCATTCTCATAGGTGAGGTAATATGTTGAATTGCCGGTATGGTATATCAGATTTCTTCTAACGATAGTATTGCCGGATGAGGCGACATAAATACCGGCCTTGCGCATATCGTAGATGGTATTGTCTTCCACCGTAGCCCAGCCCTGGTTTTGTAATGAAGTATTATTATATACACCGATAACTTCCCCATATCCTTCGTACATGATATTGTGGTGTATCCAGGCATGTCTGCCGCCTATGGAGCACATAGCGACGCCCTGGTTCCCGTGAGCAATGTAATTCTGATTATCGCCGGAAACTTCGCAATATTCGATAATCGCCAGCCGCTCACCGCCGAGATCGCCTGTAGGAGTGTAACGATGACATTGGACATGTCTGATGCCGCTCATATTACAAACCTCAACCCTGACTCGCCTGACATGTCCATAATCGCATCTATAGTATCTTACCCCATCGCCGTTGGAGTCTTTGACGTGAATATCCTGGAAAGTAACATAATCGTTGCCATTGTAGGCATTTAGTAGCCCCTTATAGGGTAACGTCGGCACGCCTGGTGGGTCCGGCCAGGTATAGGGGTCATAGGACCCCTGCAAAATCGGTTTGGTATGGTCTTGATAGTTGGTTTCGTCAACGATTACTTCGGTTCCGCCGTCCATAAAATAGGCGCCGATAACGGCTCGGTCGTTTTCCGATGCGGCGGATGTCTGCCAGTCAACCTGTAGAGAGTCGGTGGGCGTCCATATTTCGCCGCACTTTAAATACACATCATCTCCTGTCTGGAAAGTGTAATTATTGACTTTACCGATTGTTTGCCAGGCCGTCGCGTCGCTTCGCCCGTCGTTAATGTTGTTGCCGCCGGTCGCATCCACATAATAATTGACTGCGCCAACCTCGGCCGAACTTATCCACAT
>DAOWIP010000039.1 GCA_030640865.1 Sedimentisphaerales bacterium
GACATCGAAGACAATTCGTTTGCCCAGATAATATTCAAAAAGGGGGTCGTTGCCTCACTCGATATAAGCTACACGGTTCCGGAATCGTTTCCGCACGGCAGAGATCTGTACATCGGAATTCGCGGAACCAGAGGAGTGATTTCCTGGTCTCCGGGCTATGAAGGCCAAAAGGATATTCTGTTTGTCTGTAGCGATGAAAAAGGGTTCGCTGGTTCCGGAAAAAGAGAAACGGCATTTGAACTCGATCCGGCGCCGGGCTATTCGGGATATATGGGCCAGGCTTATGTCGATGATTTCGCCAACGCGATATTAAGGAATAAAAAGCCCCTTATTACCGGTGAAGACGGCATCGCCGTATTAAAAATAGTGGAAGCAATATACAAATCCGATAAGGAAAAACGCTGGATAAAGGTGAAAAAGTGAAAGCAGTAGTAACAGATTATATCGAAAACGATCTCGACTGGGAAGCCGAAGAACTTAAGTCAAAAGGTGTGGATTTTGAGTGTTTTCAACTTAAATTCTGTCCGGAAGATGAAGTGTATGAAAAAATAAAAGACGCCGATATTATTGTCGTCAATATGGTCAAATTTCCGGAGTCCCTTATTTCAAGGCTAAAAAAATGCAGGCTTATTATCCGGCACGGCATCGGCTATGACAATATCGATGTAGATGCCTGTACAAAATACGGCATTCAGTTTGCCTATCAGCCGGATTATTGCAAAGAAGACGTGGCTGAACACGCCATATCGCTTATCTTCGCCTGTGGAAGAAAGGTCTTCTGGAGCAGAAAAACCCTTGATGATTCCAGCAGGGACGGCCAATGGGACTTCTCCAGACTATTCCCAATATATCGAATGCAGGGCAAAACTCTTGGAATATTAGGCGTCGGAAGAATCGGCAGCAGAGTGTATCGCAAACTTGAAAGTTTTGGGTTCAGGATAATCGGCTGTGATCCCTATATAAGCGAAAAACGAAGGTCAAAACTCGACGGTATGGAATGGGTCGATAAGGAAACTATATTCAAGAAATCGGATTTCCTGACAATTCATACGCCGCTAAACGATGAAACAAGACATATAGTCAACGCCGACACACTGGCATTGATGAAGCATACCGCTTATGTTGTCAATACCTCCAGAGGGCCAATGGTCGATACAAAGGCTTTGGCCGAAGCTCTCAAAGAAGGCAAAATCGCGGGTGCCGCGATAGACGTCTATGATGTTGAACCGCCAAAGCCTGATTTCGAATTGTTTAAGCTGAATAATGTAATCCTGACCCCGCATATCGGCTGGGCATCAGAAGAAGCCGGCTGGGAGATAAGGAAAAGCATCCTTGACGACATCCTTGCCGCCGTTGAGTACAGGGATGCAAGATGTGTTGTCAATAGTGTTAGAAGGAATAAATAATAAATGGGTATTACCAACGTAAAACATTCTCTTCCGGGGCCAAAGAGCAGGGAATTACTTGAAAAATGGAATAAATATGAGGCTGATGTGGTCGGCTACCAGGCCCCGCTGGTATGGGAATCCGCCAAAGGCTGTGTAGTCAGCGATGTTGATGGCAATACATTCATAGACTGGACTTCCGGCGTACTTGTAACCAATGTCGGGCACTGCCATCCTCATCTTCTCCAAGCCGCTCGGAATGCTTCTGAGGATTTGCTGAATAATTACGAGTGTGCTAATACATACCGAATAGAAGCAGCCGAGAAATTAGTCCGTGCCCTGCCGAAACACCTTGATAAATGCTTCTTTTTGACCACCGGCTCTGAAGCGATTGAAGCGTCCCTTCGCCTGATGAAAAGAAAGACCGGAAATTTCGAGATAATAAGTTTTGGAGGCGGATTTCACGGCAGAACGCCCGGAGCGGCTTCCGTCGGGGGACTGGCGGGGCCGAAGAAAAAATATGGGCCGGTGATTCCCGGTGTTATCCGGGCACAGTTTCCCAACCCTTACAGAGACCCATTAGGTTTCTGCGACGATGGGCCTGACTTTAGAAAATATTTTGATTATCTTGACTTTACCGTGAACACCGATTCAACGGGTAGTCTGGCAGGCGTTGTCGTTGAGCCTTATCAGGGCGCCAGTGGCTTTATCTTCCCTCCCAAAGGCTGGCTAAAGAAACTTCGTCAATGGGCACGTGATAAAAACTTATTGTTCACATTAGATGAGGTACAGGCGTCATACGGCAGAACCGGCAGAATGTGGGCAATGGAACATGAGGATTTGCTGCCGGACATCGTAGTCTTCGGTAAAGGGATAGGAAGCGGTATTCCCGTCTCCGCCGTTTGCTCAACTTCTGAAATCTTCTCCTGTCTTAAAAAAGGCGAGATGAGCAGTACACTCGGAGGTAATCCTGTCGCGAGCGCGGGAGTTGTCGCGGTTCTTGAGATATTTGAAAAAGAGAACCTGGTGGGTAATTCCGCAAAAATGGGCGAATACATCAAAAACGGCCTGGAAGCTATCGCCCAAAAGTGTCCGTATCTCGGCGATGTGAGGGGTATGGGGCTTGTTATGGGGATGGAATTTGTGAAAGATAAGGCCACAAAGGAACCCGCGCCTGAATTAATAAAGCCGATAATAAACAACTGTGCCAATAATGGGCTTTTAGTAGGCTCGGTCGGAATGTACGGCAATGTGATTCGTGTTGCGCCGCCGTTGACTATTAACAAACAAGAAGCTGATGAAAGCCTTGCGATTATGGAAAAGGTTTTGACAAGTCTGAAGTTATAAGGTGTCTTAAGTTGCATACGATTGAGAAGATAAATGAGACGGCAGAAAAATTGCTGGCTGATACGCGGCGGTTTTTATGTGAGTTGATAAGATTTCCGTCCACGTCCGGCAATGAATATCAGGCGATGGAATACCTCTATGATCAGTTCGATAAACTTAATGTCAGCGTAGAGAAGACAGCTCTTTCCGATTCGATCAAATCCGACCCTGACTACAGTTGTCCGATACCTGATATTACATACAACGGCAGATTCAATCTGCGTATTCGCAAAAAAGGCCGGGGCGGCGGGGGGGGCGGAAAACTTCTGTTAAACACTCATACCGATGTTGTTCCCGCTTCGGAAGGCATGTCCGATCCCTGGTCGGGCAAAGTCGAAGATGATACGGTCTATGGCAGAGGAGCCTGTGACGCCAAGGGGCAGGTTGCCGTGGTCTATCTGTTATATAAATTGCTGGAAGCTCTTGGTATTGAACTGGAAGGCGATCTGGTTGCCCATCTTGTGGTTGAAGAAGAAAACGGCGGTAACGGTACTTTAGCGATGGTACGTAACGGCGAAACCGCGGATGGCTGTATCGTTCTGGAGCCGACGAAATGCAGGGTGCTCACCTCGATCCGCGGGGCGGTGTGGTTTAAGATAGAATTTTTCGGCAAAGCCGGCCACAGTGGGCAGGCCGGTCAGACTAAAAGCGCTCTTATGATGGCACGCGACGCGATAAATATCCTTGAGAATTATCAGGCGGAACTGTTGAAGCAGTCACGCGGGATTGAAATGTTTGATAAATATCCCAATCCAATGCCGATAACGTTCGGCAGATTGACTTCAGGTAATTGGCCGGCCTCGGCTCCCAACAACGCGGTACTGGAAGGAGTATTGGGCTTTTTGCCAAATAAGACAAAAGAACAGATATGCTCCGAGATAAAACAGGTACTGATAGAAAAAAGCAAGTCTCTGAACGAGGACAACTTTAATCTGACCTTTACATACAAACATGACAGCAGCGTTATACAGCCGGATCATAAGCTGGTGCGGACATTGACGGCGGCAGCCGAAGAATCCAACCTGCATAGTGAAATAGATGCTATGACCGCTTCCTGCGACGCGTGGCTTTATAATAATCAGCTTGGTATCCCGACGGTTGTCTTTGGGGCGGGCAGCCTGGAAGTAGCTCATTCAAAAGATGAGCAGATAAAAATGCGTGAGATCGGCCGGGCGGTGCGGATATTGTGTTGTTTCGTCACAAAATTTTACGGAGTAAAATAAATTGAAGGCACTGGTTAAGACAAAAAAAGGCGTTGGTTTTATTGAGGTGATGGATGTTCCTGAGCCGACGCCCGGGCCGCGGGAAGTTAAGATTAAGGTTGCCGCCTGTGGTATCTGCGGCTCGGATATTCATGTCAGGCATGATAGTTTCCCGTATTGGCCGCCAGTTATCTTAGGGCATGAGTTTGCCGGCGAAGTGGTTGAGTCCAGTCCGGATTGCGAGATGTATAAGGTCGGCGACAGGATAGTGGCTGAGCCTCATACAAAGGCTTGTGGTCATTGTTACCTTTGCAGAAC
>DAOWIP010000484.1 GCA_030640865.1 Sedimentisphaerales bacterium
GTGTAGCACGCGAGGAACAATGAACAATATAAAATATAAAATGATAAATTAAAGAGTGCAGAGTGCAGAAGAGATGGCACACGGATGACACGGATTGGAACGGATTAAGAATAAGTTGTGAGTTGTGGGAGGTGAGAAAGAGGGAAGGTGAGAAAGGTGTGAAGGGTGGTCACGAGAAAAATGTTAAAACGACCTGCACGGTTTTGTTCAGAACGCCCAATACAATTGTCTAAAACAGTATAGCAATCTTTTTCATTCAGAGCCATGACTCATTCCCTCATTTTCCAACTTAACTACCTTTCATCGCTTCGATCAATAACTTATGAAATCGTTGCGTACACGGGCCGACTTTGCCGTCGGCGACGGGTTTGCCGTCCACGTGCGTAACCCCCATCACCTCGTTACCCGTACCGGTGATTATCAGTTCGTCCGCCGCCAACGCCTCCTCGACCGTAAATGATTCCTCCCGCACCTGCAAACCGACCCGCCCGGCCAGTCCCAGTAAAAACGCCCGTGTAATCCCGGGCAGGATATTAGCCGTCAGCGGCGCCGTCTGCAGAACATCACCTTTGACCAGCATTGCATTCGAACTGGTCGCCTCGGTAATCAAACCGTTTTCATCGACAAGCAGTGCCTCATACGCGCCTGCTTTGGTTGCCGCGTGCTTGGCCAGTACGTTTGGCAGCAGGTTCAGCGATTTTATATCGCACCCCTTCCATCGCCAGTCCGGATGTGTAATCACCGTAGCCTGCTCCCGGCGATCATTGTATGCGCGTATCGTCAGTAAAAAGCTCGGCTGCCAGTCGTCGGAGTAATCGTGGTTGCGCAGAGCTGTACCACGGCTTATCTGAAAATATACCAGCGCATCGGTTATTGCCGACTCGGATACCGCCCGATCGACCCGCCGGCGAACCTGCTCAAGATCGACCCTGGCCAGCATATCCATTTTGCGCAGACTGTTTTTCAGTCGTTCCAGATGCTGCTCCATCGCGAAAAGTTTGCCTTCACAATAGCGTATCGCCTCATATACCCCATCACCGAAATATATACTGCGATCATGGGCGCTGATCATCGCCTCCGCCAGGGGCACTATCTCGTCGTTTATCATAGCTAAATCCATATTCGGCAGTATATACCCGCCTTAGCGTTATAACAAGACTTTTGCAAACCTGTCATGAGCGCGGCCAAAGAAATGGTGATTAAGCATAAGACATATCTTGACTTGGCCCGGTTTTGGCGGTATAAATTAAGTAGTGTATGAAACACGAGGAGACCGGTGTGATCGCCGCAGTCGATCTTATGGAGATAATCTGGGGGATTGCCGCCCTGGCGGCCCTGCTGTTGGGCGCTGTTGTCGCGTTGCTTTATGTAAAAAAGCGTTTTCGCGGCCAAGGTCCCCGGCAGTCGCCTGATTCCGGTTTTACACTGGATGACCTGCGGCAGATGTACCGTGACGGCGAAATTTCCAATAAAGAATACAATCTGCTTAAGGGAAAGTTATGACTACCACCAAAAAACGAGGTTCAGGCGGCGGCCGGCGGCGGGCGAATTATTGCAGTTTCTGTGGTAAAAGCGAGCGTGAAGTCGGGCCTATGATCGAAGGGCCTGAGAATATTTATATTTGTGCCAGTTGTATCGAACTTTGTTCCAGTATTATCCACCAGGAAAAACGCCGAGTTACCCGTACCAAGCCGCTTTTTTCCGAAATCCCCACGCCGCGTGTGCTCAAAGAGCATCTTGACGAATACGTTATCGGGCAGGAATATGCCAAAAAGAGCATCGCTGTAGCCGTGCATAACCATTATAAACGCCTGCAGCATGTCGAAAGCGAAGATGACGACGTCGAAATCGAAAAGAGCAACGTTTTACTGATCGGGCCTACCGGCTGTGGTAAGACATTGATAGCCCGTACTTTAGCAAATATTCTCAATGTGCCTTTCGCCATCAATGACGCTACCACTCTCACTGAAGCCGGCTATGTCGGGGAAGATGTGGAAAATATTCTTTTGCGGTTATTGCAGGCCGCCGAATACGATATCGAAGCCGCTCAGCGTGGTATTATTTACATCGATGAGATTGACAAGATCGGCAAGACCAATCAGAACGTCAGTATCACCCGTGACGTTTCCGGCGAGGGCGTTCAGCAGTCACTGCTGAAAATGCTTGAGGGCACCGTTGCCAACATCCCGCCCCAGGGCGGCCGTAAACACCCTGAACAGCAGTACATACAGATGGACACCACCCAGATACTCTTTATTTGTGGTGGTACTTTCAACGGCCTGGATGATATTATTAAAAAGCGGCTGGGCAGACGTATGATAGGTTTCGGCGCCGAACAGGTGCCGGAAGATGAAAACACCGAGCGGGAAGAAAATATTTTGCAGAAGGTCGCCCCGCAGGACCTGGTTCACTTTGGCATGATCCCCGAATTGGTTGGCCGGCTGCCAATTATTACCGCACTCTCATCCCTCGACGAAAAGGCACTGGTAAAAATCCTCACAGAGCCTAAAAACGCCCTTGTCAAACAGTATATCAAGTTCTTCGAGTTGGAAAACGCCGAAGTCGAATTTGCCGACGACGCATTATTAACTATTGCAGAAAAAGCACTTAAACGGGATACCGGCGCCCGTGCGCTCCGTGGAGTGCTTGAGGATTTCATGCTGGAGCTGATGTTCGAACTGCCCGACCAGGAACCCGGAGGAAAATACATTATTGATCAGGATGTCGTCGAGTGTAAGACCACCATTTTCAATACCAAAAAGCCATCAAGGAAGGAAACAGCCTGACCCACGCGTTCGTACTAATGGTCAGTTATACGCACCGAGTATGGGAATTCCCGCGACAGGAGCACCTCTCTGAAATACAGAAAGGTGCCACCCAGTTGGGATACCATACTTAAAATGGTGGGGTAAGACCCCACCCTACAAGACTCGGTGGCTGCCACCCAACATTTGGTAAGCCCTACAAGACTATTTTGCCTATCTTAATCCAAACCTTTGGGACGATAATCAAAAAATCCAAAGTCCCCACCCCGAAAAGGTCGATAAGCCTCATATAGATGTCTGTTAAGACTTATAAAAGACTGAATCCGCCGACAGAACAAATTGTCCGCCAAAAGAATGAGATTATGATATGGCTGTTACAGTAATGTGTCCTAACTTGCGTTGCCGAAAAGTCTTAATGGTGCCGAGCGATACTCGCGGCAGTCGGGTCCGCTGCTCATATTGTAGCACTGTGTTCGTGGTGCCAAACGGAGAGCCCCCACAATCAAAGGCCGCCCCATGGACAACAGCCTCCGGCAAATCCAGAAAAAAGAAAGGCTAAAACCCGCCGTAACTCACGTGTTTTATCGCGGTTTTACCCACTGATTTTACATTAGGGGCTGGTAAAGAACCCCCCGATCCCTGCCTTCGCAGGAACATGTTTTACACCAGGGGTTAGTAAGAACCCGTGAGCGGTTACAATAAAACACAGCCAAGATGGCCGTGGCACATTATATTTCATCTTCAGCAACAGGAACTAATCAGCACTTAACTGTCGGCAGAATGGTTAGTGTCATTGTCGATTTCCCGGTCTGCCTGTTCCATATCATCCTGAACGCCTTTCAGCCCTTTCTTGAACTCAACCAGTCCTTTGCCAAGGCTGCGTCCCACATCCGGCAGTCGATTCCCGAAAATCAACAACCCTACTACCGCAATCATAATCATTTCCATGGGTCCGAGACTCATAAATGACAGTATATTTCCATAAATCATATTAATTACCTCTTTTCTTTATAATATTTCTAAAATTGTCATCAGGTACACTTTAACAGAAAAACATCTCAAGTCAAATCTTCTTTCAAATCACATCACATAATAGCGATCACACAAGGATTTTAACATCTTTGTTAGAAAAAAGCAATACTTGTATATCCATAACGGCAAATATTTATCACATCATTTCAAACAAATCAGCCGCCGTCAGCAAAACCGATGATATGAGGAAAACACTTGAAAGGGGCCGTTAATCGGATTATATTTCCTTTGATTTTATACACTTATAATATTATTCTGCAAAAAAAGACGCCGGCGTCAATTTTTATAGGGTTGGCACACGGCGAAATCATAAAATGAAAGGAAA